>JALWRB010000251.1 GCA_027077875.1 Candidatus Heimdallarchaeota archaeon | reverse complement strand
TAACCCCAGACGAAGAGACCTCCAAGATCCTCGTGATCAAGGTCCATCCCCGTGTCAATGATCGCTACGATCACTCCAGACTCATCAACTGATGTCTGAGCGGAGTCTGCGTTGATCCTCGTTATACCCCACGGGATCTCCTGACCCACTGGATCAGGTGGTGGGGGAGGAGGACATCCAATCCCGAAGAGATCACAGAGCCACCCATTAGCCCTGACGTCGTCGTTCTTCTCTAACCATCCGTCGTTTATCCTGACACCCTCCTCAGCCGCGGTCGGTTGAAGTGCAAACACCGCGAGCATCGAGAGACTCAGCAGGACGGCCAACATTTTTTGTCGTTTCATATGTTTAACCTCACCAAAAGGTACTCGAATGTCCGGATCCCGAGGCTTTGAACAGATCCTGCTTGGAACCCGAACAACCTTTCAAGTACCATCTGGTGAATTGCATAATTTTTCAGATTATAAAAGAGTTATTGCAATAATATGCAATATTGCGAAACTCAATTCGACTTCCTGTGAAATCGGAATAGAATATCTGCTGTCCGGTAATTCCTGATTCCTTCCGGTGCGAAAATCGAAGAAATCTCCTCGATTGTGTTGTAAACTCCATGGCACAACGAGCAATAAACAGTCACCGAAAAACAGCAGGGATTATACACAGAGTAATCATGACCACAGAATGATGTGGGCGTGGCAGGCGAGCACCTTGGATATTAACATGCACAATACCCAATGCCGGACCGAAGACAAAGGGCCGCACCCTGCCATACTCAGAACAATTCGAGCGAGTGTTATCAGCAAATTCTTAAAGCAGAAAAGAGCAAGGAGATTCAGTGGCTAACACAGCCACTAACCGAGTACTGTGTCACAGTCCGGCGAGGTAACCAAGCCTGGCCCAAGGTGCTCGCCTGGAAAATTATCGGCTCTGCGCCGGTCCAGGGAGCGGGTGTGCTCTGCACGCGCGGGTTCAAATCCCGTCCTCGCCATTTCATCTGAAAGATGACATTGTGCGAGGAGATAATTTGAATCCTCGCGTAAAAGGTTCTGTTGAAATGACCTCTTTACATTCATTTTCAGTAAGTTCTTTCTCCCAAATCTTTCAAGAACTTCCTGTAGTGGTTTGTAAGTAATTTGAAGAATGTCTCACAGACATTATTTCTTGTGTAATAGTGGCTGTTGATTGCTTTTGTGAAGTCAGAATGTCTTAATGCTATTCCTTTGTATGGTAGAGACTATGACTATCTGACTGAGATATTTACTAGCACGAGTGTTACTCATTTCTCCATATATCTTCTGGACTTTCTGAGAGCGATATTAACACTAATTAGAATAAGAGCAGAAGACACAGATACAGCAAAGATCTCACTTGTACTCGAGAATGTCTGGAAGTTGATTTCGGGTCCTAGATTTGCATTGATAATATAGAATGGATAGAATTGTAGAACTCCATAATATCCCAGAATGTATATTATGGGAGTCACAACAATCGTCACCCACTTAAGATTGCTGAGGTCCTCAAAGAATATTGAGAGTAATAGGTAGTAGAATACAGATACTATTGCGATAATGGTGGGTATGACGTATTTGATTAGGAAATTGTCCATATTTACTAGTGTGGATCCTCTTGCGAACATAAGGTGGGTGAAGGTTATTCCTCCTAAGGGCAGGAAGAGGAATAGGTAGACGAGCCCTCTTGCGATGTAGCTTTTGAGGGGATTGATAGGATAGGTCTTGTACATCATCCTCTCACGTTGGAAGATTGCTCTCCTTACTGGAAGAAGGATCAGTAGGAAGAAGACTATGGGGAACATTGATGTTACCATCCCGTGGAACATAGCCCTCTGCTGTACTTCGATAGATGTGAAGTCCAAGAACTGTCCTCCTTGTAACCTCAGAATTTGCCATAGGATGATTAAGATAATCGTTAGACTTGTCAATGATATGCTTTCAATCTCATTTGATATAATGGGGAATGATAATTGTTGCTTTCTGACCAAAATTTCAATACTTAGCGAAATAATTACGAATATACTTATCAGCGTTAGGCTGCTTGTTGTCTCTGTTGATAGTCCTTTTGATCTAACTGTCAAAAATGCTGGTTCTTGGGACATAAGCTGGAATGTTACTATGTCAAATTCCGGGAAGTACATCTCAATAACATCGCCATTCTTCAGATTGTATATCCTCTGGAAGCTTCCATTATATCTCCGTCCTGTCGTGATGGCTAGAATTACATCATTACCTGAGACTTGTATTGTGATGGTTTCTCCTGTCATTACCTGTATGAGTGGTGCCTTCTCGTCGTCCTTTGTGACAGTGGCATTTAAAATTGGGTTCTGCAAACTTAGAAGCGAATAGATAGACATTACCAAAAAGAGTATAATGTAGAATATAGTGATCTTAGATAATCTCATCTTGTCGCCTCCTGTACGAGGTACATCCGAATTACTAAAACTGTAAGAGCAATGATGAAAATGGGCTGAACCCATAGTGTAAGTCCGGTGTTAACAGAATAAAGTGTCTGGAATGGGATCTTCAACATGTATAAAATCGACAATATGGATATTGCAATTGTCCACGTAACAATAATCTTCTTGATCATGAAGTACAAGAGGGTTATGAGGAGTGAATTCACGATAAGGACTAGCGAAAATTGGATACTCACGATGATTAGACTAGTAGAGAATTTGAACTCTCCGAAGACAACGTAATTGAGATATGTATAGGGCACAACTGTTCCGAATGCAATGAGTGCAAGTCTAAGGAAAAGCACAGGGATCCTTCTAAAGAGTATCCTCTCCCGACCATTGGGAATAGTCCAGAGATATTGGATTTCACTCATTCTGAGTGTAAGATAAGACATTGACATAAATGCAACTACACTCCAGAGAACAATGGGAAATAATATTGCGCTTCTTAGATTCTCGATGACAAGGATACTCAGGTTAATTTGAGGGGTTGCGATTGGGGTAAATTTGTATCCTATAATGGTAAGAAATCCGATAGAAGTGACTTCCGCAATGTCCATCTGTGGTATTTGGCTAAAAATCATGTAATCTTCAGTTAGTTTTCCTCCGAATCTATCCCAGATAATCGCAACTATGACTCCTGATATTGAAAGGGCTATTTGTGACTTGAGCTGATTTAATATTGTCTGTAATGGTAGTCTGATCTTTATTGAGACATATGCCCAAACTGAACTCACTGTTTCTGGTTCTGATATCTCTACTCTAAACTGAAGTATAGATGCTCTCTCAACTCTCATGAATAAATTCGTGGGTTCCCTTCTCTCTCCCTGCCACATAACAGTCTGATTGTACATAATATTTGTTTCACTCTCCGAGAAATCGAGTATCAAAACATTATAACTGGTATTTAGGTAGATCTCAGCATTGATTTCTGAATGTGAGTATAAGGAAATGCTCTTGTTGTACATCCAGTCACTACCTTCGATGGTCTTCTCTGTATAGACCTCAGTTCTTAACCCGACGATCATGGTCCATGTGATCATGATGAGTAGAAAACTAAGGCAGAACCGACCTAAAGGGTTAATTCCCTATCCCTCCTATCTTATCAACGAAAACCTGCTCCAACAAGCTTCGTGTGGGGGATATCGATAAATTACCTAATTCGGATGTAACTCGATCCATTTCATCCTTATAGGCTTTGAACTCAAGGGTAATTCCTTTCCTCCCTGAGATTTTCACCCCTAATTTCCTCAGTCTATATTCTACTTCTTTAATTTCCTCCTTTGACCTAAAGCGGATACTATATTCCCTCCTGTAATCAGATTCAATGAGGTCAGACATTAGTGAATCCATGACAAGTCGCCCTTTATTGATGAAAACCACTCTGTCACATATTCTCTCTAGATCATGTAGTATGTGACTGAGAATAATTACTGTAATGTCCTCCTCCCAAGCGATTTCTTGGAGGTACTCAAGGATCTCTAATCGAGCCTTGACGTCTAGGTTTGCCGTTGGTTCATCTAGAAAGATGTACTTTGGATAACCTATTATTGCCTGCGCTATCCCAAACTTCTGTTTCATTCCTGCGGACAATTTTTGAAAATTCTTGTCTTTGTAATCCTCCAAATCAAATCTCTTCAGGAGTCTTTCTGCTTCTCTCTCCGCAGTTGGTACATCGAGTCCTCTAACTTGGGCCACAAATGAGAGGTACCTGAACAGACTTAGCCATCGAGGGAATTCTGAATTCTCAAACATTGCTCCCACAAGTTTAAGTGCTGCATTTCGCTGTGAGCGTATATCTAAATTATCAATCTTAATTTGACCTGATTTAGTATGGAGTATCCCCAGCATTAGATGAACCAAAGTTGTTTTTCCTGCACCATTCTGCCCTATTAGGCCTATGACTTTGCCTTGGAGATTGAGGCTAAACTCCTCATATATCTTTTTTTTCCCATAGGAAAATTCAATTTGATCAACGGTAATCATCTGATATTTTTTTTCGAAACATACATACTAAAAAACGTTAAGTTTATTTAATCAAAAAAAAAGCTAATCAATGGCAAAGAGGTATTTTGCTAACAAACTATCAACACTGGTTATTTTGATGATTATCGCTATAACCTTGCTACCTAACTCAATGGTTAGTGGGACGACCTACTGGTCAACAAAAAAGACTGCTTCATTCAGGTCGGAATATTTCGATGGATTTTCTCCTTCTGTATATGGCACTGGTGTGGCTAATTGGAGGCTGGTTTATGGTACAACTACATTAGACTTGAGAGCAAAAGTCGAGGGTGCATGGTCAACCTATAGCTATGCCTATGTAAATGCTGATTGGGACACATCTAAATACCAATCGGGTGGAAAGTACTCTGGTCTTAGTGGTAAGGAGTATCGAGCAATAGTTTACTTTGATGCAATAGGGGATATCAGGGGATACTATGCATATATGAGGGTTTCTGCAACTCTGAGGAGTGCGAGTCAAATATTGGGCACCGGATCCAGAACATTCACTTCAAGTTATGACGGTTCTTTTTCTGTAACAACTACATCTTCAACGCTCGCTTCTTCAAGTGATATCTATGTAGAGGTGACGGTACGTGTATATGCTTATACCCCGGTTCTCGGCCCATGGACTGATAGTAATGCGTACTATAATGGAGCGGTAGATGGGCAACCTGATTATAATGTAACATTGACTTCATTCAAAATACAACAGGGATATAATTACAGTTGATTTGTAGAAAAATCAGTTTAATATAATATCGCACATAATCTAAGTGGTGTGTACCATTTGCCTGATCAAGTATCAGCAGGTGATATTTCGCTACTATTTCCTCCCTCATCTGAATTCTTCTTGTTCTAACTGATTACATCGGTTTAGGGAGTGTACGTCTGTATTCTGCTTGAAGAGAATTTTCCCAAGATATATTAAAATTCATTCAACAACTGGGATATTTTCAGTTGATCTATCCTTCTAAAGTACTGAAATAAGTGTTTGAATTTTACATCTCTACTTCTTAAATTCGTATCTTTCCCTCCTCCTCTCCAGTTTATCCAGTAGCTCTTCACCGAGTTTTTTATCCCGTTCGAGTATAATCTTGACACAGTGATCTAGCATATCCCACCATGATGAGATCCCTTCCCACTTGGGGTGGTGTAGTCTTGTCGCTTGGTAATATGGTCTGATCTTCCAGTCACTCACTACTGGGATAGATCTGTTCTTAGTCATGTACTCGATGAGATTCTCGATGATCATAGATTTTCGTTTCCCGTAGTACGATGGTAGGTCGTGCTTTGAAACACATATTGGACATCTGTCGAGGCCGAAGTGTACCCTGTTGTGGACGGAGGTCTTGGTGGTATGGCCACAGGGGAAGCGGAATTTGATGATCCTGTCGGACGATGAGCTCACCTGTGTTGGCTGAATGGTATTGGAGCTGTCCCAGATCGCGACGAGTTCGGGGTGGGTGGACGCTACTGACCTCTCTGGGACCACAATCTTGTTCACGCAGACGCTACATCCTGGGTGTCCCTTTCTCTCGACCGTCTGCATAAAAGTGCTTGCAGCTCTGTCGTACACATGGCCTTTGTCGCACTTGAAGGTGAATTTTTTGTTTGAGAACGGGCTCATGTACTCCGGTCCCAATCGGTTTGAGGAATGCCAGTATTTTCTGACCTCCGGGAATACATCGCTGATACTCGGGAATTTCTTTTTCGGCCTGTGGATGCTGGATTCTAGGTGTCTCAAGAGTCGTGACGGGCGATTAAACATTACGTCCTCCCCTTCAGCTGCACAGATTTCGCATTTGTATGTTTTTTTAGATTTCGCCACGTATCATCATGGTGATGTACGATTTATTAATGGTTCCTGTTTTCATAAGACGACACATCTAGTTTACATGTTTCTGAATCGGACGGTTAGTTAGCTCTTCTTCTCTGCAATGTCGAGTGCCTTTCTCAGAATTTCTGGGTTAAACTTGCTCAACTGCTCGATGCTCAATGTCCTGACTTGGTTCTCGCTCAGTGCTTTTCTCAGGATCTCCAGATCAATTTTACTTAATTGCTCAACACTCAATGATCTTATCTGTTCATTGCCCAATGATTTTATCTGCTCATCGCTCAGATATCCAATCTGTTCAGCACTTAATGATCTTATCTGTTCATTGCCCAATGATTTTATCTGCTCATCGCTCAGATATCCAATCTGTTCAGCACTTAATGATCTTATCTGCTCATCGCTCAAAGCCCTCAGTTGCTTTTTGGTCAGTCCCCGCAGTTGCTCCGGCTTGAATAGCTTAATGACTGCTACTTCCTCTTCATCGATGAACTCTTCATTGTCTTCGATCTCTGCCATCCTTTGTTTATCTCCAAGCATAGGTGTTCTGCCGATGATAAATACTTTTTCCAACTCTGAGCTGTGATTTAAAGAGGTCCTCCATACTTGTTTCTTGACTGAATGGTAGCTACTCTTTTCTCTCTGCACGGTCGAGTGCCTCTCTCAATTTCTCCGGATCAACCTTGCTCAACTGATCAATGGTTATCATATTAATATGTTTCTCGTCCAGAGACCTTATCTGTTCCTCGGTTAATGCCTTGAGTTGTTTATCGGTCAAAGCCTCGATCTGTTCATCGGTCAGAGCCTCGATCTGTTCATCGGTCAGAGCCTCGATCTGTTCATCGGTCAGAGCCTCGATCTGTTCATTGGTCAAAGCCTTGATCTGTTCATTGGTCAATGCCTTGATCTGTTCATTGGTCAATGCCCTCAGTTGCCTCGTAGTTAGTCCCCGAATTTGCTCTGGCTTGAATAGCTTGATGACCTCTACTCCTTCTTCGGCAAGGGTCTCATCGATGAACTCCTCTTCAGATCCGAATTTCTCGTCAATGATCTTCTTGATACTTGCTTCGATCTCTGCCATCCTCTGTTGATCTCCAAGTATAAGTATCCAGCAGGTGATAAATACTTTTCCTAACAACGGGATTGATACCGAGTCCATGACCCGGTGATAGTACTCCTCGTCCCAATTCTTCAGGAGGGTCTGAAGTGAGTGGAAAACTGGATTCTCATCCTCTTCTAGCTCTATGGTGTATTTCGGATCTGTCGGGTGGATGGCTCTGACATCACAACTAGGTCCATTCAGTAACTCGGTCTTTTCTCTGTCAATCCCGATGGAGATCATGAGGGTCCGGATATAAGGAACCCTCTCCACTTGGTTCAACCTGTACGAATTGTATCTGGCTCTGTAGCAATAATGGGGCACTTGGACTAGAGTGTACGCCTTCGGTGTGGTTTCGAGCTCAATGGGGAGAATATTCTGGTGTCTATCCATTAAACCGGAGTCTACCTCAATGGTGGTTTTCCGAGGCCATCTGTTAAGGATCGCGTTGATCTCGTCAGCGTTCTTCACGCTCCAACCTTCATCAAGATTGAAGCTTCTCCTGACCGCGTTCTCGATATCTGGAAATTTGATGAAGAGGTACTGGAAGAAGTTCTCGGTCTTGAACATCTTGATTAATTCCACATGTCTACTAGACAGGAGAGCTTCATAAACTACTTGGTAATCTTTTCATTCTGCTTCCTCGTTGTATGTTAATTGCAGAGATACTCTGCAATGCGGTCAATAAAGTTACTTCTCTTGATCTCTCTTGGGCATAAATAATTACACTATGTTAATATCACATATGATTATTGATTAAAATGGTCTCCAAAATAAATTGAATACGCAATGTTTATTAAACATAGTTAATTATTTAGTATAGTGAAGAACTACACATTGTTTCTTATCACACTACTCCTGCTAGGGTCGGGACTACAGAGCTCAGCTCTTGTGTCACAGCCCTCGCAGTCGACAGGAACAGTGGCTGGAACAGGGTATCCAACAGGTGACCCTCTACTTCCATCCATCTCTCCTGAACCCCGGACGGAGTACGTGGCTACTACCACGGATCAGTCGGGAAACGAACACCCTGTCCCCAAAGTGGACAATTCTAAGGCTAACACCGTAGTCATGGAGGGTCGTGACTCTGTACCTGATGATGCTCCACAGTTCCTCAAGGATATGGAGGCAGAAACAGAGAGTCTCCCCGAGATCTCCCGTGACGTACTTCGGAAGGGCGTACTTTACCAAAGCAGTGATTTCACTGTAAATGAGATCAATGTCCTCCCTCTGAACTACACGGTCAGCAACAGCTACGAAGCATTGAGGATAATTGTTTCATACACTGCTGGAACATGTAATGTAATAGTACGTGGTTCCCTATATGCAGATCAGCCCCTTGCATCTGCGGTGGGGGTGTCCTCCATGTCAAGCATTATTATCGACTTCGACGGCGCAGATATCTGGAACAAGACTACTGAGCAGACATGGTCGGTTTCACTCGATTTCTCGCTCTATTGTGGTGGATTTAGTCAATTCTCCCTCGACGTGGTCTTGGACGGAACATACTCCTCGCTTGATTTCAACTCACCGGGGGTTGATCTCCTGAGCCTTGACACAAATGTCATGGATGTGGATACCGACTCCATCGCTGATGGATTAGTCTATAACTTCACACTAAGCTCTCCCATCAGCTCCTATGAGATTATCTCATTTGACCCGTACGGGGGGATGAGACAGGTGACTGACAAGGATGAAGTTCCATTCGGCTCCCTAAATGGCTCCTCGGTCACGAGCATACTTAGGGTAGAGACCAGCTACAAGAGTTTCAAATTGTTCGATCTAGGTGAGACCAACATGACTACTTGGGAGGCTGGATCATCTGGATTTGGAATGCGAGAGTTCAGTTTCACTCCAGTTGACACGGATGGTGATGGTAGGTACAACCTGCTATCGATTGAGTTCTTTGCAGATGTGCTTGATCCAAAAAACACCATGTTCTGGATCCAGACCCTTATTGCAGGTACACAACAGGTTCTGTCTACCTCATTTGCTGATACACCCATGTCTGGGACAGTAAAGGTAGTTCGTGAACTCAACTTGTACGACTCGGTGGATGTCTCAATCCAGATTGTGGGTGGGGTTGATGGAGAGAGAGAGTTATATATCATCTCTACATTCAGTACCTCGGGCTTCGAGGAACCTCCAGGAGAATTCAGAGATGTAAAGGTAGAGTCTTTAGCTGGACTGGATATTCTCACATTCAAATTCACATCCAAGAGTCAGGGCTATTTCTTCCTCTTTGCAGATCTCTATACAGCAGAGGGTGTACTCATCACAACACTCGTTGACACAAAGACCTACGAGGCAAGCAAGGCAGGTACGGAGATGTACGGGAGTCTAAGACTGTCCTCTGCAATGGCATACTCTGGGGTAGTGACCATAGTCCTCACTGCAGTTTCTAGCTTGAGTCTGTTGTCCACTGGTTCTCAGTTGTACTTCACCACAACAGTTGATTTGACGATTGACCTAAGCACTACCGATGAGATGACTGCAGACGTGACTGTCTCAGACATCTTCAGGGGCGGTGAACTTTATGCCAAGGAAATCAGGGTTACCGGTACTCTTTCAGCGTCATCTCAATTCAGAATTACCCTGTACAGTCCATCTTCCGTGCTTGATACTTTCTTCGTATATACCTATGGTCAGGAGGTGTCTACCTATGATGAGTCGATATATCTGTCAATCGGACAGATCCTCAATTCTGGCTTCCAAGAGGGTTTTGTACTTGAGATCATAGAGATCCAAGAAGGGTTTAGACGGACTAAGCTCAAGATCCCAATTGACTTCAAGCTTACACCCAGAGACCTTGAGATTGCCGAGACGGTGGACATAACTTCAAGTCTTCAGAGCGACGCTTCGAACGTCGACATTACCATTAAACTGGCCTATAACTTCACATTCGCAACTGATATCAGCGTGTCCGTCGGTCTGAACTTCGACTTCGAATATGTTGATACTGTGTTTTTAGGTGATGGCAACCTTGAGTTCACGTTCTCCCAAAAACGATATAACCTTGGAAGAACTACACCTGTCTTTGTCTCTATTTCATTGTCATATCTCTATTGGGGTTCTTTCATAGATAAGACTCTGCAAATTGATACATCTTCACTTGTACAGAATGCTACTGATATTTCATTATCGGCAGATGTGTCACCTTCAGAACTCTCTGTCGATGTGAATGTCGATGCTTACGTCTCTTCGAGGTTCTTCTTTGTGACCTATGTTATAGATGAACTGGGTAAGGTTGTTGGGCCATGGAATCCAGTAGAAGAGGCAACTCTTACATCCGGTGATAGCTACACCTTGACACAGACGATCCGGAGCACTCAACTATACCGTGCGCAGCAAAACTCTAAACTTTACTTGATTGCAGAGGTTTGTACAGAGGATGCGTTTTGGCAGAGTAACTGTCAGATTGCTTGGATAGAAGTACCAACTCTTCCAGAACCATCGGTTTACGTTAATCTCAACACACTCTCACCTACCTTTGAGAATACGGACGATGATCCACGTTATGATATGTCCATCTACAAGATCCCTGTGAAAATCGATGAAGTAGGTCAGTACTCTCTCGCTCTCTATATATCCACAGGGCTGGATCTTATTGCTTACCTGAGTGAATCAGTTGACGGACCTTACACAGGGGATGTCACATTTACCATCCCTGCGAGAGAGCTAGCAGAATGGGGTTCAGTGGAGTACCTCGAGACTTTCGTTATTCTCGTGGATGATGAAACGGGTGAACAAATAGAAGAGTTCTCCCCCAAATTCGCCCCTACTGATCTAGAAGGACTACAGGGATCTCCAATCCAGATAACTTGGGTCAATTTGGATACAGTAACCCTCATCTCCGAAGGAAGGTGGGGCGTGGATGTAACGATTGATGTAAGCTCCCTTGACACAGTCAAAGAGGGGGTGATCTTCGCAGTAAGACCTGTTTATGTTGGAGGATTCGGTGGGATTATAGGGGAACACGATACCCAGTATATCACGGGTCTGACCCTTGGAACCCAGACAATAAGGGTCGAATTTTCAGACAGATCGGGTTCGTTCCCTTCAGATTATGGTTATATATATGTGGATGATGTCTTTGTCATTAGTCCGGCAGAAGGAAGGCTCTCGAGATATTCTTCATCTAGTTATTATCATGAGTACGGATCATCCTATACGCCGAATCCTATTCCGCAGATATCAACGGTCGGAATTTCTGAATACGTGCAGCAGGGGAATTACTTAGACTACACGTCCTACTACATGGATCCCACAGGGAATATCGATCCAGATAATAGAGTCTCTTATGAAGTTCTTTCAATTAATGGTAATAATTTGAGGGTGAGAAAGAACTCCGCTTTTGGCGAGGAGATCATAGATTACTCCGTCAATGATCGCGCAGACACAACATCACCCGGAAATTATCTTGACTTCATGCTCGATCCCTCAGAGATCAAAACTGGGACATGGATCCGTGTTGGGGAAAATGATATGTATGTTGGTGAGAAAGTGACGATCACTGTGAGTGAGAATGAATACTTGGTCTGGGCTCTAGAAGGTGAGAACCAGGTCATGTTTTTCGATAGCCTGACGGGTGTGTTCCTGAAGAGTGTTGCGACCTTCCTAATCATAAACGAGATCACCTACTCTAACATCTCCGATCTCGACCTACCCGAGAACCCGTATTTCACTGGAACGACCTCAACACCGACTACGGTCTCTACAACTACCACAACCGTTGATCAGTCTACAACTGAGGATTCACCATTACTTTTCTCCGCCATGATGCTAGCTTTGGCCCTGATAGTTTTACGGAGGAGATTAAGTAGTTCTAGGAAATCCAACTGAAATTGCGATACTCAAGTTTATTCCGTAGTATACAGCACCAATTATTCCATAAATCACTTAAATTTGAATGATTTACAGTACGTGTCAATAATCTTTGTGTGTTGAAAACTTGATTATTGGGGTTATAGGGTGAGCATTATGTCATCCTGTAGTGAAAAGATTTAATAATTGATCATAGTTACATTATTCGTGAAATACTCGGTACTAGCAATTCTCTCTCTACTTGTGTTTAGTTCTATTTTTTCAAGTTTTTCTTACCAGCCACAGAGCGGAACAGTAATTTCGACGGATAGTGTCAATTCCGTACTGGATACATACCAATCATCTGTTTCTAGATTCTCTCCTGACTCAGTGATCCCTGAAAAATCACCCTCCGAGAATTCGAAAAATCCACTATCTTCCATCGTCATGGAGTCCGTGAGAGACAAGAATCAGGTCGTATTGCAGCAGGGGAACATTTCCTCTGATCTTCCCGAAGAGCAGTTTGAAGATTATGAGAGTGTAAACGAAACTACTGCGGACATCGGGATTAGCAGTGTATTCCAAAATGGTGACTTCGCTGTGACGAGTCTAAGGGCATTCCCTCTGAACTACACGGATGGATCTGGTTTCGAGAGTCTGCGTGTAGTCCTGGGATATTCCTCTCCTATTTGTGGTCTGGCAGTGCACGCTACACTCTACGCTGATGTGACGATCGCAACCGCCTACGGTGTCGCATCGCCAGGGCAATCGAAAGTCACCATTGACTTCTCAGGAGCGGACATCTACAACAGCACGGATAGTTCGATGTGGGGTGCGACCTTCGACATCACACTGTACTGCTCCTCGGTAAGGCAATTAACCTTTGATGTGGAACTCCCAGGGGTGTACTCATCACAGGATTTCTACTCCCCGAACATTGAAATTCTATCGCTATCAACGAATTCGGTGGACTCGGACGATGACAACGTCGTGGACGGTATCCTCTACAATTTTACCCTTAGCACTCCAGTCTTAAAGTACAATATTTACTCCTTCGACATGCAGGGTGGCTGGTACCGTACGTACCATATCGTGGGTAACATTGTCCCATTCGGACCTATAGATGGCTCATCAGTTCAGAGCTACCTCAGCGTAGAACTGGAGTCGGGTCTGACGAGGTGGTTTGATCTCGGTCTATCCGAGTTTACCGACTGGGAAGTAAGCACCGCAGAATTCGGGATACAGGACATTGTCATACTTCCGCGTGACACGGATGGTAATGGGAAGTTTGACATAATCGATGTTGAGGTCACTTCACTGTTCATAGATGCGGGATATTCCTCCTTCTCAGTAAGTGCCTACACCGCTGGGACGGGTGATCTGTTGACGTGGTATGGCGGATTCGTGGATAGCGAAGGACTCGTAACAGTGACTGCTGAGATCCCGCTTTTCAGGGGTTACAACGTGACCCTCTTGCTCTCCGGGTACTCCGGTGGAATCAGAGCTCAGCAGATTGTTGACACGATAAACACCAACGATTTTGAGGATCCTATTGGTGAGATCTTGAACACTGAGATCGAGTTATTCAATGAGGCATACTACCTCTCAGTCAACTTCACTGCTGAGATGACTGATTTCTACGATTTCAAAGGATCGGTCTTCACCCAAGATGGCAGATTGCTCACAAAACTCAGCTATGCTACTAGGGGATACTTCGTCAGCAGAGCAGGAACTGTCATGCAGGGTCGTTTTCCTCTTGATCTAGAATATTCGTACTCCGGAAATGTGCGTGTGATCCTGACCGCGAGGAGTCTGCCATACTACTTCACTTCCATACAGTCCTTCCCCGCAGACATCGTATTGGATGAGGTTGGCAATTTGACCGTGGACGTCAATGTCTCTGACGTAGTGGTAGATAATCGGACATTAGCTAAGGAGATCACGGTAGGTCTTACTCCTACTGCCGATTCTACGATAGTAGTTACTTTGTTGGACCCGACTGGTACCTATGTGTACAGGTCTAAGGAGAGAGTCTCGAATGACAACCTATTCTCAACTACTACTGCTTTGACAATCTCTCGCATCCTCTCGGTAGGCTTCATAGATGGGTACTCCATCGATGTCTCTGAATACACCGAAGGCAAGTTGACTTCAAAATCGGTGCTTCCGGTTGATCTAGGGCTCACTCCTCTAGACCTTACTGTCAATTCCAGTATAGACGTGAGTTCAGAACTTCAGTATAACTCCACGTCGGTCATCATAGAGACTACTATTGACTACAATTTCACATTCTCCGCAGAGGTAGAACTTTCCACTTCTGAATACTCTTTGGGGTATTCCGCCTCGGTCAGTGCAAATTTCTCTGGAGTAGGGAGTGTGCAGATCACGAGTATCTTCCCCCGGAACATCCTCAATGATCGGCTAATACTGAGATTGCAGATTGACACTGACTATCCCGGTGGCTTTAGCGATCAAAATATGGTAAGATATTCGAGGTTCGATGTGGGTTCGCTCCGGATTTCAGCTTCGAATACATCCTTGACCATCAAATTACTGGAGCACTCGATTGATGCAACCATGTCGGTTGAGTACTTAGCTTACCTCATCTATCGGCAAGGTTTTGTCATATTCTCGGAGGATGGTAGTTACTTTGACAGTATTGGGTTCACGACTACAATCGGGGGTGCTCCTGGATTTATCCAGACACAGAGTTATGTATTCGATACCGACAGACTCTATAGGACTCAACAGTCTGCAGACCTGTACATCGCTGCCGTATCTTGTGTTGACAACGGTGAAGATCTGAGTAACTGTGAAGTGGATAGTGTTCTTATCCCTCCTCTTTCTTCTCCTGTGAGCTACATCTCCGGAACGGAGATCTCGGTATCGTTTGTCGACACGGATCGTGATGGGTTGCTAGACTGGGCAAGATTCGGTGTTCCTGTCAAGATCGGAAGGGCAGGTACATACCAACTCAATCTGAATATCATGAATGGGTTCAATTTTCTCCTATACGGTTCAGTTGAGGTGGAGGTCACGAGCTCTTTATTTGGGGAGGTTATCATACAGGTCTCTGCTCTTCCGTTGGGGAACTGGGATTCAATAAGAGCTTTGACTGCTCTGGTCAACCTTGTGGATACTCAGGCCGAAGAAGTTGTCGATTGGACACAGATGGAATTACCCACGATAGACCTCTCGAACCTCCAGTCCTCTCCTGTCCAGATCATCTACTCTGACCTTGACACGGTTTACAGAGTGTCGGAAGGGAGATGGGCGATAGACCTCACAATCGATGTCACCGGTGATATCGAGGTCGGTACGATCTTGGGAATCAATTCCTACTTTGGAGTCAGCAGCTTTAGGGTATCACGTGGTTCTGAAGCGACGTACCTCGGTGCGCTTCCTCTAGGCTTGCAGACACTGAGGGTAGAATTCAGTGAACCTGATTTCTCCTATTTTGACATAGAATTTGACTACTTATTTGTACAGGATATATTAGTTGTGAGCCCTCGCCATGGTCTAATTGCTCGGTACTATCCCGGCAGTGCAGAGCACTTCTTCGGATCTCCCTATATAGATAACAGTATCCCTGGCACTACCACAATTGGTTTCCCCCATGATCTTGCACAAGGTGACTATGCCAACTACACTATCTCTGCCCCCTCTGATCCATTGTATGAGAGGAAGTACATATCCTACTTAGTAGATACGGTCTCGGAGGACACTGTTGGTCTATCGTATTATGGCATATCCGACTTCGCCTCAGACACATTCAACAGAACGGATCGATCCCGTATTCTTGGTTCATCTGGAAGCAGATTTTACACAGATTTTGCTCTTGATCCCCTTGCACTTGAAGCAGGTACGTGGGTAAATATAGGCTGGTCCACCATGTTCGTCAAGGAGCGAGTCTCTATCACCGTTGGTGAGCACTCCTACATTGCATGGGTCCTTGAGGGTAGCGACTTCGTCGCCATGTACGACAGTGTTACCGGCGTACTCCTGTACATTTTCGCTCTCAATGGTCGAGTGGTTGAGATCACTCACTCTAATATCTCTGGGCTGGGGTTACCAGAGTATCCATTCTTTACCACTACGACTATTCCCCCAACCAGCGATACGACAACTTCAATCCCAGAATCCTCTTCCGAATCAACCAGTGAGAGTGTTCCTCTCTTCTTCTCAATGTTCTCCCTAGCGGTTATTGTCACTGGTGTAAGAAACCGTCTCAAGCCAAGGAGTAGACGATAGAAAAACTCCTAGGGCTACTCTACAATTTATTAATCAAAGTACATTCAATATATCTGTGGATATAGGTCATGTAGTTTTCTTCGCCACACTTGGATTTTCACTTGCTGCCCCACTGGGACCTGTGAACATGGAGATGATTAAGGTTGGCACCAGCAGACGATTTGGTTGGATCTTCGGGATAATCACCGGTCTGGGTGCTTCAACCGCAGATTTTCTCATCGCTACCATTGTTCTCTTCATCGGTGCAGAATTCTTCAGCGGACTCCTCACTATCCGTATTTTCTTCGTGATACTTCTTTTCCTAAACGCAGGGATACTCGGGTATATCGGAATAGGTGCCCTCCGAAGCAAGTCAGAATTTGGTAGCGATGAAATTGTGGAGGGGAGCTCCGTACTTAGACAATTTGTATTCGGTTTTGTGCTGGTGATCACCTCACCTTGGTCGTACCTTTGGTGGGTGTCGTTCGGACCGACGATCATTTCGACTGAACTCCCTCTCAGCACCTTCTGGGACAGGGGGGTCGTCACTATGCTCTTCATCCTCGGGATATGGCTGTGGGTCTTCCTATTGAATTTCATGCTCCTTGTCTCCGAGAAACTTGCCTCCGAGAAGACACTTCGGTGGATCACGGTTGGTTCTGCTTCATTAATTCTCATCTTTGCCTTCAGCATAGCTCTGGACGCGATCTGGGTATTATTCACCGGAACTCCTCTACAGTTGATACAGCGGGGTATTGATTGGCTGCTTGGATCTTAGGTTTCCTCCGTCACTCTTCGAATGTGCATATCAACGGAAGGTGGTCAGAGATAAGGGTGGCTATTGTGTAGCAGCTGCCGAGTTCAAGACCTGAGCTAAAGATGTAGTCGATCCGTTTTCTCGGAAAGTCCGCAGGGGATGTTGGACCCTCAGTCCCATTGACCATCCATGTGTCAGTGAAGAACGTGGTGATTCTATCGTACTCCGGTGATTCTGGGACTGCATTGAAATCACCTCCCATGATTATTGGTACACCGCTGGCAAATTCCCTTGTCTTCTTCACCAGCATCTCCACCTGTCGAAGCCTATCAGTTGTTCCAGAGGATGACCCTATGTTGGTGAGGTGGGTGGAGACTGTGATCACTGGTTCTCCATTGATCATAATTCTTGCGAGAACAGCTGAGCGTTGGTACTGTACTACTGGCTCTATTAGAACTGTCATTGCTTCAACGATTGGATGTTTAGAGAAGATGGCATTCCTTGTTGTGTAACTTCCATCCGATATCGCTGAATACCAGAATCCCATCTGTTTTAGTCCTTCGGACAGGTCAATGTACATATTTCTAAATCCGTTTAAGGGAGAGTTTACCACAACCTCTTGTAAAGTAATGACATCTGGATTCTCCCTCTTTACTAGTGCGACAAGATCCTGGAAGCTGTCACCTCCGTCGCTGGTCAGACCAAAATGGAGGTTGTAGTCGAGCACGACTAGCCCCGCTCGATCGCTCTGGATGTCTGGACTGACAAGGATAGGATTCAAAAGAAGTGAAATTAAGGCAAGACTAGTGAGGACCCTATACCCGTCCCTTGGAATCTTAATATACAATGTTGTTGACGTCACTCTCCTCGGAATGGAAATTCCGGACAGGAAGATGACTGCTGCAAGTATCCATATCTGCTCAGTGAGAAATACAGATAAGATGGAGAGGAGGAGAAGTATATATCCTCCAATTACTTTTCGAATATTCGATGATCCAGGGGGAAGTGTAATAAGGAATGGGGTGAGTAGTATCCCCCATAGAATACTCCATCGGTACATAAACAAGATCAGGGGTACAAAGACCATCTGATGTTTCGGTTCGATGGATATCTCAGAAACAATAATGGTGGAAAATATGATAGTTATCATGTGCGCGACAGGAGCCCATTTCCCCAGAGGAAGGAGTATTCCATTATTGGCTGGGACTAACATGTAGGCGAACATGAGCTGCAAAGATACTATGGGATTGAGATGCAGTCCCCTTTGATCATTCTCACGGGCTTCCCACATGACCATTAGGAGGAGTACGAATGCGTAGACTGAAGGTAGACTTGCAGTGTTCAGTTGGAAAATCGGTTCCTGCCCCCCGTTGGCGTACCTGACAAGTAGGTCGAGAAGCACCGCAATAGTCCAGCCTCTTGGGTCCATCTCTT
>JALWRB010000250.1 GCA_027077875.1 Candidatus Heimdallarchaeota archaeon | reverse complement strand
ATTTAAGAATAGTGTGAGGTAGGTCAGAAGCACAGAGATCCCAATACCGTGTGCTACGAGTGCACCTGAAAATGCGGTTAAGAGTGACTTTTTGATTGTGTGCTCCTCACGTGTCTCCGGAGTTGTCCGCCTTACCTGTGTGATGAGATTGTACTCCAGAAAAGCGATGAGTGCTAATGGGATGATTTGCGAGAGTATTGCGAACTCTTCTCTAAATGGTGCACCTAACCAAAGAGCAAGGACATAGGCCGGTGCGATAGCCGACAGGAGGATCAGGTAATCAGTGACTACTGGGTGCCTATTTGGATTCAGACTTCTGTAGATGTAGACTATTTGTACATAAGTGAGCGATATGGTGAAGGTATTGATGAGGAAGATGGGGTCATTTGACTGATCTGCCGAGAAGATAATCCCCACTCCTGCTGTCAGGAATGATACCGCAATGTAGAAGAATGTGACTGCGATGTGAATTATCATCTGCTCACCAATACTTCTGTATAATTTCCATGTGTGGTAGAGTGAGGCAATGGCCAGAGATGCCCCGACAAGAAGTAGTATTGGAGGTACCCACTCAATCATTCTTCTTCACCATCCTCGATATCCTCTCATAGAGCATCTCACTGTAGTCTTTGACCCACTCATCAAGACACTCATCGATCACCTTTGCTGCCAGAGTGCTCGGTCTCATGTTCAGCGTTTCTGCATATTCCTCTATTCTCGTCCTAGTTTCTCCAGACAGTCGAATGGAAAAAGGACTTGTCTTCGGCATTATCCCTTGATAGGGTCTCTTAGTAATAACCCTAGAGGAACAAGTATAGCGCGGAGCTCAAGCTGTGCGCAATGAGCAAAGTCCTTGCCATAAAATTCCACCTAATATATTTCTGAACTAGAAACAGCTGAGCTAGTGCAGAGATAAGGTTGGTGACTGCAACGAACGGAGAGTTCCCGAGGAGTACAAGGTAAATGGTGAGCACTGAAGCTTGCACCCAAGCAAATGATATCATGAAAAAGACACCAAGCATCGTGTTGTTCTTGTCTGAATCCAAATCCCATTCCTTGTTCCTGAAGATACTGTCTTTTCCTCTGACATAGACATTTACTCCAAAGACAAAGTGCATAACTGCAACAACAGAAAAAGCCACTGAAGTTACTATTAAGAGGTAGGCAGAGATGTCCATCAATCTGCACCCCCAGGGTAGGCTGCCACAGATCCTATAATCAGTGAGATAAGTGAGAAGACAAGCTCCAAAGATTTGGTTGTCGAGGTGTTTACAAATGGAATGAGCATAATTCCCAATACACCCCTCAAGATGTAAATCGCGGATATTGCTAATTTCAGAATTGAATTTCCGTATTTGTAAA
This sequence comes from Candidatus Heimdallarchaeota archaeon, assembly GCA_027077875.1. Classification (GTDB taxonomy): domain Archaea; phylum Asgardarchaeota; class Heimdallarchaeia; order Heimdallarchaeales; family Kariarchaeaceae; genus S139-21. Next base: position 3,758 of record JALWRB010000250.1, on the reverse strand, counting down.
CTAATGCAAGAATGATAAAAGCAAGTGCTGCGCCCCCATTTAGGATCACCAGTCCTATATACCCGTACGTCTCTTCAATTCTTTCTGCATCACTCCCTACTCCTGTCACATTCAACCACCATCTAAGGTCTGTGAACGCCACGATGTGAACAAGCGCAATGGCAAGCATAAGAAAGAATGCCTGTTTCGCAAATCTCTGCTGACTGAAAGATGTCATGAGTAAATATCCACGAAGAAGTAGATAAGAAGAGGTATGCGTGGTTTTCAATGTATACGCAGTGTACGGGGTGTGAAATTCAATACGGTCGATCCAATCTGAGAAAGAAATATCTAGATATTTGGCGACAACAAGGTTCTCAGCTTATCCAATAACTGTATCCCAAGGGATATATAGTAATTAATTGCAGGAAATCATAATAGAGATAATATTGTTTTAGTATAATAAATTTAGTTTATGTAGTAAAATTATAGGATACCTCTCTAATCGTATGGAGACTACTTTTGTGCGAAACCAGACTTTAACCCTAATAATAGTTTCACTATTGTTGATTTCTCCTCTGATCAGCCAGATCAGTGCAGTATCTACAGCGAGTGAAGAGACGATTGAGCCCTATATGGAGAGCAATTTCTTTGAAAGATCCTCGACAAGACACAACACCGACACTTCCAAGTTAGACCGGTCGGTTGAGACACCATTTGGTCTTAGTAGCCCCAGTCAGAATGTGTTTGATTTATCGAAACCATTTGTGAGCCAGAGCACCTACAAACCTTCTGCCGTGAACTCGGATGATTTTGTGACTGTATGGAATACCACCCTTATAGGTTCGGGATCTACTCTTACCGATCAAATCAAGCTACCACTTGTCTCGACTGGTTCGTATAACTTCCTCGTTGACTGGGGAGACGGTTCAACAGACACCATCACTGCGTACAACCAAGCAGAGGTTCTGCATACCTACGCTACAGAGGGAGTGTACACCGTCGTCATAACTGGTCTATTCAGTGGTTGGCAGTTCAACAACGCAGGCGACAGGTTGAAAATTGTGGAGCTGCAGCAGTGGGGAAATATGTCACTGGGGATAGATGACAAGCAGTTCTACGGAGCAAAGAATATGGCATTAACCGCTACAGACGCACCAGACCTGTCAGGTATAACAAGCCTTGCTTACTTATTCTCGACGACTTTTAATTTAGGAGATATCGGAGACATGAGCCTCTGGGACATGTCCTCAATTACGGACATGCAGTTCATGTTCGAAGAGTCCCTAACATTCAACCAATCAATAGGAGCTTGGGATGTCTCTTCTGTCACCCGAATGAGCTACATGTTCAGAGGAGCTACCAACTTTAATCAGCCAATAGGCAATTGGAATGTATCTTCAGTGGTCGACACCAACTTTATGTTCTCCAATACGGAAAACTTCAATCAGCCTATTGACAGCTGGGGGCTTTCACCAGTAAACATTTACGGAATGTTCACTTATGCCACCGCCTTCAACCAGCCGATTGGCAGTTGGGATATGTCATCGGTAACAAGCTTGCTGAACCTCTTCCTCGGGGCAACCGCTTTCAACCAACCTATAGGCAACTGGAATGTGTCCAATGTGGGAAGCACAGTAGCCACGTTCTCGGGAGCAACTTCGTTTAACCAATCCATCGGAGACTGGGATGTCTCATCCGTCGTGTCCATGTACGAGATGTTCTATGGGGCGAGCTCCTTCAACCAGCCAATCGGGAGCTGGAATGTCTCATCAGTCTTCTCTATGGCCAATATGTTCGCCTATGCTTCGGCATTCAATCAGCCCATAGATAACTGGGATATTTCCTCAGTCACAAGCGTCGATAAAATGTTCAAGGGTGCGACCTCCTTCAATGGCCAGATCGACACATGGAATATTTCTTTGGTCACTAGTACCTTTGAGATGTTCATGGACGCATCGTCCTTCAACCAGTCCTTGGACAGTTGGGATGTGTCGTCGGTAACTGGTATGGCAAGCATGTTCCAAGGAGCATCCTCATTCAATCAGCCACTGGGGTCATGGAATGTCTCATTGGTGTCATCTATGGAATCGATGTTCCAAGACGCAGTCTCATTTAACCAGCCCATAGATATGTGGGATGTATCTGCGGTGACAGACATGGGGATGATGATACAGAATGCCTCTTCCTTCAATCAACCAATCGGGAGCTGGAATGTATCATCAGTAACAAATCTGCTGCATATGTTTAGATACGCTACATCATTCAACCAGCCACTCAACAACTGGGATCTCAAGTCTGTGACCAATATCGGCGGGATGTTCTTGGGGGCAACGTCATTCAACGCACCAATCGAGAACTGGGATGTATCCGAGATAGATGACTTGACAGACATGTTCAATGGTGCCACCTCTTTCAACCAACCAATTGGGAACTGGAATGTGTCCTCAGTAACTTCCATGCCAGGTATGTTCAAAGGAGCGACAAGCTTCAATCAGTCGTTAGAGAACTGGGACGTGTCCTCGGTTATATACATGAGCCAGATGTTCGAGAGTGCAACATCCTTCAATCAGGATCTCGGGATGTGGAATGTGTCCTCAGCAAAGTACATGGATCTGATGTTCTACAAGGTCAAGCTCTCTACAGAAAACTACGACAAGCTACTGACTGGCTGGTCAAAACTCACTCTGCAGACGGGAGTACGTTTCAGTGGAGGGGATTCCTACTACTCACCCACTGGAGAGATCGCTAGAACCTCCATCATAAGTGACTACATGTGGCTCATCTCGGATGGGGGCCTGCAACCGACAGTCCCAAACCCACCTCAGAATCTGGTCGCTTCGGTCTACGATACCTATGTCCAGTTGGCTTGGCTGGCACCCGATAGCTCAAGCTACACCTACATGATCATGAGGTCAGAGACCGCTGGATCAGGTTATGTAAACATCGCAAACCGCACAGACATGGTTTACGAGGACATCGATGGAGTTCCGGGTACGGTCTACTATTACGTGGTCAGAGCGGTTAACTCCATTGGCGTTTCAGGAGACTCAAATGAGGTAAGCGTGAACTACCCCATACCTCCTACTACCACCAGCACCGTGACTGAAGGGACATTCAGTAACACCATTACCTCCTCTTCAACTGAGGAGACATTACCAGCAACATCATTGATGTTAGTAGTACTGACACTTTTGTCCGTCCAGCTATTGTGGAGAAGACGTAGTTCTTAGCAGGGACACATACCCCGAGGTGGCTATCTACAATTTACTCAAAATGTCTATGTCCAAAGATTGCTTTGCAGGACAGTGAATTTTCCAGACAGCTATGGGAAGTTAATCATTCACCCAAGAGGTAGTGAGAAACAATGATGAGAGTAATGCGATACATTTATTAGTCATTTCCAATATTTAGACGTAATGAAAAAGCTGATCTTGGCAATTTTCCTTCTTGCGCTGATCACCACAAGCGCCTACTCTCCAGAGGCAGGCGCAGAGGTGGATGACGTGATAATTGTGGACTACAAGATGACAAAGGAAAATGGTGATTTGGTCGATCAGGTATCGAACGCAGAATTCACCCTCTCCTACAATAAGCTGGTTGAGGGCTTTGTCGACGGGGTTCTCGGAATGAAGATCAATGAGAAGAAGGAATTTACAATCCCCCCAGAAAGAGGCTATACAACAGGTGAACTCGCAGGGATAGCCCTTAATGTGGAGGTGACATTGCTGGATGTTGTTGGGTACACAGCACCGAGTTCTGGTGAATCCTCTGACCCT
>JALWRB010000249.1 GCA_027077875.1 Candidatus Heimdallarchaeota archaeon | reverse complement strand
GGGGGCTACTTCGGGTCACTCAATAGCTCATTGATCAGATGATGGAAGACATTAGCTACTTTCTCCTTATTGGAGACATCAAATAGATTGATTTGGGGATTTAACTCCAAGTAACTCCTAAGCAGAATCTTCCATTCGGGAGATTCCAGTAAGTCCAAATTGAAGAGCATTGTGATGTCGTTGAGTAGATTTTGGGGTAACCTACCTGCTAAGTCCAGTGGTTGGAAATCCGTAGTTTGGTGGAAGACAATTAACCTCCGGTCCGCAGAGTCGAAGTTCGACGGGATATCACTCCCGAAATAGAGCCTGAACCGCGAGTACTCGAATCTGATAGTCGAAGAGGTCTGGACAAGCATGGTCTCGTCACTCGGGTCAGCATTCATGATCACCTGAGAGGCAGTATTGATGATCTGGCTCCGGAGAATTCGGTCATTGCTGAAGAATTCAATACTCCTTGACCTGTGATTGTACTTCTCCTGATCGAGGATTAATGCCGCTACAGCAGAAGTGGTGAGGAATATGTCATCTGCCATGCGGTCAATTGTCTTTGATGTACGAACAGAACCATTTCTGTCGATTTCAGCAATTACGATATGATCATTGTGGACGAAGCTAAATGTCTTCAGGCCGTTCATAGGAGATGGTATACCATACGCATTCTCCCCTCCTATGTCATCCATGTTAACAGTCACGTCAGAAGTACTATTACACCTGTCACAGTATATTCTAGTTTGCATAGCGACCACCTTAAATCATTGACTCGACCAACAATCCATACCTCCTCTTCATGAATCTGGGAGTAAAGAACGTCCAGTAGAACATAACACCAGCGACGATTGTAAAGATTGCAACCAACATGGCATTGTACAATCTCATGGTGTTATCCAGAAGACCAATTATTGCCATAGTGATCACGAATGGTGTTGAAGTGAATGAGAGTGCGATCATCAAGGTTCCGGATACTGCCATCTTCAATCGTATTGTTGATAGTTTAGAAGACAGTTTGAAACTCTCTCTATAGAGCAATATCACTATAACCCAGATCATGATGACCTCTGCCAGCAGTAAGAGAATTACTACAAGGAGAATTTCACTATCACTGTCAGGATTTAAAAGCCCCATAAAAGCACCTGCCAGGACGAACAAAGTGACCGTGTTCAGTGTGAATCTGATCCTACCCATCTGCTTTCGTCGAGAGTTGGGTACCACAATTAAATCCTTCAGGACTTTAGACAGACCATAGAGAACTCCAAGCCAAGGAATTGTCTGCAGGAAACCATTCCCGTAGATCTGCCGTTGACCATTACTAAGAACATCTACGATGTAAATGAGTAAGGTTATCGCAATTCTCATAGTCAATGAGAAGACAATGATCTGGACCCCGAAAAGCTCCTTTGTCAAGGATTTTTTTATTTTTCGAGAAATGACAAAAGACACTGCTAAAAGAAAAAGAAATCCAACTATGTTCACTGTTATCATAAACCCCAGATACATCATGCTCATAGGATTGTCATTTACTTCGACATATAGAAATCTCGAAGACATGGTGCAGAAGTGATCAGCGACCAGCAAATAAAGTGGTGAGAAATACATTACAGGAAGGAGACATGATGAACTTAAGCAGACTACAAATCTGAAATAAACTTCCACAGATCCCACATCATTGGATAAGTTGGGAGAGTGTGGATGAGCGACAGGGTTGCCCGTGACCTTAAGAACCCTATCTCAGTCAGGTCTTAGCAGCACTTCTTGAAATACCAGAGGTGGGATTTGAACCCACGAACCACTAAGGAGAGGATCTTAAGTCCCCCGCCGTTGACCAGGCTTGGCGACTCTGGTGTCTGATGAATCTGCTCGTGTGAATTTATAAAATCAGTCATAGGTCATGGGAGAAGGATTCTTTTCAAGATATAATTTTCCAGAGTAACCGTAAAAGCATCCTGCAGATAGAATCGAAAACTGCCTCACGAAGCGGATAGGGTGATTTCCTCCCTTTGATTGCCGTCCAGTAGATCCAAGAGCTCCTGCACGACTATGATTTCCGCGTACTGCTCGGGGATGGGTCGACCGATCAGGTCAGCAATGACCGTTCTCGATCGTTCGAGGTACTTGGAGTGCTCCCCAGAGAAGAGCAGACTCCCGTCCTCTTGGGTGATTCCATCGATGGACATCGAGTCAACTGAGGTGAGGTCGACCCTCGAGAGAAGCTGCCTGACCAAGGTCATTGGCACATTGCAGTCACTGAGCTTAGCCTTGAGGACTGCACGAATCATCTTGTCATCCGGGACTCTGTAGAGTTGTTTTACGAGGTTAGAGAAGTTGAGGTCAATCTGCTCCATGGCGGAAGTAAGTGGAGTAGTAAGTACTTGCTCGAGCCCGACACTAACGGGAGAGTGTATGATCACCATACAGACTGTTGGATTTCTGAAATATATACTGCTGAAGGATCTGAGGTTAGTCTTGCTTTGCCATCGAGATCGAACTTGTCGAATTTCGTCTTCCCACCACATCAATCACCAAAACCTAAACTTGCTCTTTCAGACCTACCAAAATCATATTTATTAAATATGTAGGACACTTACTTATCTCCAAAGAAAATCCATATAATCAAAACCCATATATGCCCGGATGGGATTCGCAGAGAGGATAGACTCGATCTCATTCACCAGTCCCCTAGTTATCGGTCTGAAGTCCACTATGTGGCTCCTGAAGATTTTGGATTAAGAACAATTGCCACAGTAGGGATATAATTTCTCAAAATACAATGGAGTTCCTTCCAATCTATACGGTAATTCTAGTTATTAGGTCTGAGAAGATACCCGCTATTGTAGATGCTGGAAAACATTCCATGAATCTGAAGGCCAGTAACTTCGTGATCGACAACCAGAAGGAAAGGTCGCGGTCGTTGAGCTGTTCTCCCAGTGGATATCCCGTGATCGAGTTGTGATATTTGAGTCTCGTCTTGAGGTGCAGACTCTGCTTGTAACTGTATCCAAGCTCATTCCGGTTCATCTGGACGATACGTTCGAGCTCACTTTCCCAACCCTCTTTGGAGAGGTGAGGAGGAGGTACCTGGCCTATCTCCTGAACAATCTCACGAAGGTACCGATCCAACATTGAGATGTCGTCCACCCTCGCTGATCCCGCATACGTCAATACCAAGTTGATGAGTCTGTCGAAGAGCAAATTGTAGAGAGTAGCAGGACTGCTTATGAGAAGATGTCGGGAGAGCCCTTTACTTATCCCAAAGTCACCCACTGATTTTCCGCGGATGAGAGCTATCTCTTCATCAACGACATAATTCACGAAAGACCTAAACAGATTGTGCCGAAGGGAAACGTTGAGATCAATTGAGGAAACCGCCTCCTCCATCCGGGAAAGGACAGTGGTATCATGGTCACCAAAAATGGGAGATCCATCGAAGTAACAGAGATTGTGGAGATCGAAGTCGAGCAATTTCCGAACATCACTAACCGTACCCGAGATCAGAGCAGAATACCGTTCTGGCACACCGAATTCGTGGATGAGCTTGAAGGAGAGAAAGTTATACAGCTCCATCTCCTCCGCCTCGGTGGGATGACCCAGTATGTCGTGCTCGATGTATTCGTCCATGGATCTCAAAACTCCCCTACAATCCGACTGATCTTACCGACCAACAAGGAACTCATGGCTTCGCCATCGACTCCGATATAAAAATCACTGAAGCACGATTCACTAGACTGTCGGTAACGACCCCACCTACCAAGTGACCACGCTGATGACCAAAACCCCCTGTGATTCCCGCGATGATTCGGAAGTTTCAACCTGACAGTATTCTCAACTGTCCCCTGTGTGCTCAGTGCTTCGAGTGGAGATTTTTACTATTTTTACACTAAGAGAGAATTGCGCATAATTCGAATAATTTCGGCAGGACTAAATGGTCAAAACTAAGTTAGGAATACCCACATCCCAAAACCAGCATGGGCGCACCACTAGGTACAACTGTCCGCGCACCACCCCATGCACCACCCCGTACATCACCCCACAATTTCCGTTGTAGACGAGGAGTACAGAGCAGGGAAGGGAATAATATAAAGCAATGCGAAATTCGACCAATTTATTTTCTGCACAACACGTTGAACCACTTGATCAGAGCGTGTCTGAATCACCCCGTGCTCTGTGGAGATTGGACAAGAACCCAGTCTAGAATGGGACCTACCTATCTTACCACCAAACCCATGGCCTATCGGCGTCACTGATCTCGTAATCCAGCAGCTACCAGAACCCAAAAGGCGGCAATGACCTACCCATCCTGAACACATCTCCGAAATACCCAAGATACTTAAGCAATGGAAGTACGGATCAACGACAGGTACATCTACCACCATGCCTAACCGCCCTCATGCACAGACTTATGATCTCCGCGAGGGGTCTGACCGTGGTTCTGGGAGGGAAGACCGTCATCGACAATGTGGATCTGGACATACACGAGGGGAAGCTCACTGCCCTCATAGGAAGAAGTGGTGCTGGCAAGTCCACGCTCCTCCGGGTGCTCAACAGGTCAGTCAAATTCACGGGGACGTACATGTTCAGTGAGAACGGTCACCTCCAAGATGCGAGTAGAATGAACGTCCTCGACTTCCGCAGGAACGCCGTTCTCGTTGACCAAGTTCCGACCGCCATTCCCGACACGGTGGACAACAACATCAGGTTCGTCTGCGACTACTGGAAGATTCCATGTCCCACGTCCAGGATAGATGAGTTGCTGGACACGGTGGATCTTGATCTCGATGGAGCGCAGAGAATGGACATCAACTCCCTCTCCACGGGACAGTTGCAGAGGGTTCACCTCGCCCGCGCGCTGGCCCTCGACCCACCGCTTCTCCTGCTGGACGAGCCTACCTCCGCCCTTGACGCCATCAACAAGGAGAATGTGGAGAGGATCCTCCGCAGACTGGTGGACAGCGGACGCACCATAGTGATGGTCACCCACGACCTCAGGCAGGCGGAGAGGATTGCCGACCACTGCATACTACTCGAAAACGGTCGAAAGATACTGGACGCACCGCACGGCCAGTTCTTCAAGGACATCGAGAACGAGACGGACGCGGACATCCTCCGCGACCTGCTGGAGGTGGACTGAT
>JALWRB010000248.1 GCA_027077875.1 Candidatus Heimdallarchaeota archaeon | reverse complement strand
GATATTTACAGACTATTTGACAAGTATTTCCAAGGGGGTACGGCCAAGCTCCGTTTTCTCCTTGCAGGGCTTAGCATATCCCTCACCAGTATCATTCTTGCCAGTATTCTGTACCCTGAGGACTATCTAGGAGAGGGAAATACCCCGCTGATTACAACGATGAGCATACTCGACGCCGGGGAATACACCATTTGGATAATTATTGCCACGATCATCTTCCAGATGCTCGCGACGGCAGCTCTTCTCGGCTCTGGTTTCCAAGGTGGAATATTTGGACCCTCGTTGAGACTCGGTATCTTGACCGGTCTCCTCTTCGGGCTGGTGATCGGGACAACTGAACTTCAAGTACTCACCTCATGGGCGATTATCGGGATGTCTGGTGTGCACGCCGCTACCACCAAAACACCAATAGCCTCCATCCTCCTCATCCTTGAGATTACCCTATTCCCTCCTCTTGTGATCCCTATGATAATCGCCAATGTCATGGCCTATATGATCTCTGGCTCAGACTCGCTGTACCAAGGACAGGTGAGGAGCCGTGACTCCCATCTGATGCACCAACTTGCGCATTTCGATCATACAGAAGGTTTCCTCGTGAAGGAGGTCATGACGAGAAAAGTGGTGGTTGCTCATCCCGAGATGTCCATCGGTGAGATGAGACAGCTTGTTATCAGCTCCTCTAAAAGAGACTTCCCTGTGACTGTTGGTAATGAGGTTGTAGGGATGATCTCAATTGAGGAACTGAGCAGGATAGACAAGAAGTTTGACACCACGCAGATTGCGGAGTACTTCCAGAGAGATTTCGTTAGGTTGAGTGAGGACATGACCGGTAAGGACGCACTGCGAATCATGCTGGATGCTGACGTGGAGAGAGCAGTGGTCACTGATGATATGAACCAGCTTATGGGAATTCTCTCCATAAACGACATCGTGAGAGGGCATAACAAGATCTACGACATCGCACGGATAAAAGGGGAGTAAACTAGAGTTCTTAATTTGGTGAAATATCTGGCGCTGTGGAAGGGAATTCCCGGGCTACCCTACGCCGATTGGGTCTCGTCAACTTTGTCGCCATTATGCAGTTGATCATCCTCAGGACATATTTCGTCGTGTTCCTCGAAACAGATCTGCTCACTGATATCCTTATTATCACTATACTCGGAAGTCTTCAGAACCTTCTCCAGATTGTGTTCCGAGTACCTCTTTCACGGATGTCCCAGCTCTTCGGGAGGAAGCCACTCATACTCGTAGGGATAGGGAGTTTCACTCTGGCGATATTCCTGATGGCCATTGCAACACATTGGATATTCGTTGCTGGCTCTACCATCCTGATAGCTTTCGGCATGAGCGCGTATTGGCCTGCAACCTTCGCTTCTATTGGTGATATAGCAGGCGAGAACTACGGAGAGTACAACGGCAAGCTGTTCCAGTATGGGGATATCGGAGCGATCTTTGCATCATTAGTTGCGAAGTACCTCCTTGACATCCAGACCTACATTCAGCGCATAGGTCTCAGAGAACTCTACTGGCTTTTTACCGGTATATCCATACTTTTCGTCCTCATCTCACTGAGGGTCCTTCCCGAATCTCACCACTATACTGGTGAACGCAAAAGCGTTCTCAAGGAGTGGAAAAGTTCCCTGGGCACAATGATCGCAGATACAATCCGGATGACCCGGACAAGATATTTGGGAAGAATATACCTACTCCAGTTCATTGTGAGTTTCTCCGAATTCGGCTTTGTTCTTTTCTTCCCCAAGCTCGTCGTGGACTATGGATATACCAAGGGGAATGTTGCAGAAATCCTCCTCTACGGGACTTTAGTGTTGTTTATTGTAAAACCCCAGCTCGGGAAGGTCTCCGATAGATTTGGGTATCTCCGCCCGATTGGGATTTCCCTTGTGATCATGTCTGCTTCAATCTTCCTCCAGCTTACTTCTTCGAACTTCCTACTCTTGGCGGTTACCTATACGTCAATCTTTGGTGTTCTTATGGTGAGCTATCCTGCGATCAATGGGGGGACTTCAAAGTCAGCGAATCCAGATCTCAGGGGACAGGCGATGGGTGTGCTCGGGGTATACACATCACTAGGTAGGGGGTTGTCAACCATCTATCTTGGAACGATTACCGGAATATTCAATCTGGAAGTTGCGTTCCTCCTCTTTGCAGGATTCATCCTTATCCTTGGCGTCCTTGTTCTCCTCGAATACAAACGTGTTGGGAAGAAGGTACCATTCTCTTGATTCTCCAGTCTTATTTATATATGTCTGAGTCTATTATTATCTGAGGTAAGTCCTTAGAAATTCTATTACTTATCTTGCTATCTTTTCTGGGGAGTTCTGATCAGCTCAGATCTCTCTATCTTTACACAAATGATTTTAATCAGGGTTTACACCGATAATCACCGATGAGTGACAGCTGGGAAGACTACTTCCCCTATGAGATTCGACCTGCACAGCGAATAATAGTCAACTCTGTCTCTAAACTCATCAGCAAGCAGAAACACGTGGTACTTGAGGCAGCAAACGGTACTGGTAAGACCGTGGCTACACTCAGTGCAGTTCTGCCTTATGCCCGTCGGTACGGAAAGAAGATCGTCTATATGGCCAGGACCCACAGTCAAATGGATCGGGTCATGGAGGAATTGATGGAGATCAACAACAAGAAATCGGTATCTGGAGTTGTCATGCGATCCCGGAGCTCGATGTGTCTGAACAAGCTCCTCCTTGAGTACGCCACAGATAATAGGAGCGCAAACGAGATTTGCAAGCAACTCAAGAAGTCCAAGAAGTGTAGCTACTACACCAATATGATGATGGACAGTCGTCTTGTCCCAGTCCTCAGTGCTCTCGAGGAACAGCCGGCTACAACTGAGCTGATCTTTGAGATGTCGGAGAACCAAGGGATCTGCCCCGCGGAGGTCGCCCGGAAGGCCCTACCTAAGGTGGATGTCGTGGCGTGCTCCTACCTCTACATCTTTGACAAGACTGTAAGGGCGAGCTTTCTCGAGATGCTCGATGTAGAGATGAACGACCTGATCCTCATAGTCGACGAGGCCCACAACCTGCCCGAGACTGCTGTGAACATCGACTCGGACACGGTTTCTACCTTTACATTCACCCGGGCCATCCGGGAGGCATCAAGGAACGGAAGAAGTGATCTCATCCCCTTCTTCGAGGCAACATTGGAGATACTGAAGAGCTACGGATCAACCGTCAAGGTAAATGACGAGCGAGTCATCGACGGTGGTCAGTTCTTCGAGGACGTGGAACTGGCGCTTGAGGAGGAGGGTTTTGACTTTCAGGACTACGGGGACGAACTGGCCGAGGAGTTCTTCGCAGAGCTCATCGAGGTCGGTCAGATCATCAGATCCCGGATGGCCAAAGCGAATAAGGATCCCAACTCATCTATAGGTAAAGTCGGTGAATTTTTTGACTTCCTCTACCGGTCTATTGCGTACGATAGCTTCATCACCACCATAGAGAAACAGGCATTTAAGGACGGCAAGCGGGACTCCTACGATGTCTTGCGGACGACCTCTCTCGACTCACGAACAGTTACTTTGGAACCACTCTCCGACGCTCACCTCTCCGTTCACATATCGGGGACAATAGGTGACCCTGAAGCTTACATGCGGTTGACTGGGCTGGAGAAACTTGATACTGCAGCGAACCTTCTTCCCTCCCCGTACCGTGAGTCTAACATCAAGGTCTTTGTCACTAAAAAGATCAGCAGTTTGTACGCACACCGATCTCCTCAGCTATACGAGGATATGGTCTCTATCATACTCACCGTTATCGAGAACACTCCCGGTAACATCGGGATATTCGCTCCCTCCTACTCCTTCCTCAAGGAAATTCTTAACCATGGGCTTGAACGACGATCTCCGAAACCCCTCTATGAGGTGAGACAGAGGATGAAGTCCCAGGAGAACGAGAACCTGATACGCAGATTCAAGAGGGAGGCATCCAGGGGTGGGGCTGTTCTGTGCGCAGTGCTTGGGGGGAGATCCTCCGAGGGTACTGACTTCAAGGGTGATCTCATGAATTCGGTCGTGGTCATCGGCATACCATTCGCCCCTCCAGGGGCGAGGATTAACGCCCAGATCGCATACCTTGACAAGCAGTTTGACAGGCAGGGTAGGGCTCTGGGCTACATCATGCCTGCAATCAACAGGGCCTCTCAGGCCGCTGGTCGAGCTGTGCGCTCACTCTCTGACAGGGCTTTTATCACTCTTCTTGATTTTAGATATGGACAGCGCAATAACAGTATATTTCTACCTGAGTGGATGCGAGAGAATATGAGGTTGATCGAACCCAACCCAGAGTTAATCGGAGACAAGGTTCGTGAATTCTTCAGGGATAGGCGGTTCTATTGAATTGCGACGACATTCTGAGTATCGAAAATCCGGATATTCTAAAGACTATGGTCTTCGAAGACCATCCTGATTATGTCAAATTCCAAGCAGTCCAAAGATATGTCCAGCTTACAGACGAGATTGAATTCCTCCACTCACTCCTCTTCTCCGCAGACCTGAGCCGTAGTCTTAAAATCTCTCTTTCAACCCTTGTCGATGACTACCAGACCCTTCTGAAATTCAGCAACATGATTGATGACCCGATGCTGAATGTCCACTTATACCTCGAAGAGGAGGATTCTGTTGGTGAATTCTATCGAAACAACGGAAAGGTTCTGACCAATGAGTTCGCTTATTTGATCTCTAAGTTATCCCACGAGAAGATGTTTGACGCGGTACAGAAGCACCATTCCTCGGACAGGATACCAAATGCATGTGCTCAGTACATAATCATGAAGCTCTCAGACCCCGTTCTCCTGAGGTCCTTGAAGTTCATCCTTCCTGCTGTCTACCAACCAGATATCAACTTCCAGATCGGAAGACTGACTCGATAGAACTATATATCAAGGAAACAAAGATGGGAAATACTGTGGAGCTAGTCATCACCGCCAAGGGACATCCGAATATTCGAGCAATGCACAAATCGACATGGCAGCTCACCGTGGAGGAGGAGGTCACTCCAAGGGGAGACTGCATCATCGGAGTTCGGAGCTCCCATTCTTGCGCTACACTTCCCGGTTGGTTCAAGTCTGCTCTTCAAGACGGTTCCCGCGTATCGGTGACAATTGAGGTGAATGGGAACCTCTTTCACGGGGAGTTCACCGGTGACCCTGGACTGCAACTCACAGATGAGAAGGACATCGTCATCAGGAGGAGTTACTTTCTATCGGAGCGAACTGGTGGTGTCGGTTGCTCATTCAGTGCTGGGGATCTTCCAGAGGAGATGAGGATGGCTCTGGCCGATGCAGAGACGACGATAGTGACAAGGTTCAAGGTGATCGCATGATGGGTCTGAGGGTCAATAAGAAATACGCACAGACTGTGCTTTCGAGACTCAAGGAATTGGGAGTGATCGATCCCCAATTCAGGATCCAGAGTTCTGGTGACGATGTGATTATCCCCCTGTCGACAACCGAGTTCGGAGATGTCCTTGTAGACATTCCTTCCAAAGTTGAGGACTGCGAGTTTGAGCAGAGAACCCCACGCAACACCAGTTTACGCGACTACCTCTCGACCGTACTCCCCGAGAACCTCACTCCGATCTCCTCCTTTGACACCATAGGAGAGATCGCTGTAGTCGATATCAAGGAAGACCTACTGCCCTTTAAGAAGACCATAGCGGAAGGGATTCTCAAGACCTCTCCAAAGATTCGGACTGTGTTTCGAAAGATGAAGGCAGTGGGTGGGGAGTTCAGGCTTCGGCAACTCGAGTACCTTGCAGGGGAGGATAACTCGTCTACTGTTCACAAGGAGTATGGTGTGAATCTCATGGTGGATATTCGAAAGGTCTATTTCTCACCTAGGCTCTCCACGGAGCATTGGCGTATTTCCCAAATGGTTCATGAGGGAGAGCGGATACTTGACCTCTTCACCGCTACAGGCATTTTCCCACTCGTCATCGCCAAGTACCATGACTGCGAGATTGTTGCTGTGGATCACAATCCTCATGGCATTGAGGAACTTGAGGGGAATATTTCACGGAACAAACTACTGGGGACTATTGAGGGAGAATGCTCTGATGCTAGTATCTTCCACTCTGAAGTCCCATTCGACCGAATCATCATGAATCATCCCTCGGGATCCGAGAACTTCTTGACTAAGGCAGATTCGTTGTTGAAGGTTGGAGGTATCCTCCACTTCTATACCTTTGTCCCCATCGAAAATTTCGAAAAGGAGGCTGCGGACAAACTCCACTCGCTACTTCCAAGGTATGAGGTCATACGGGTGCACCGAATCCGTCAGTACTCTCCAAATGAGTATCATGTAGCGGTAGATGCCAGAAAAGTTTGAGCTCATCAGCTCGCCCGTCAGACGTCATCTTCACAAATGTGAATCTCCGAAAAGCTATCTTCATCTGAGCTATACTTAGCTACAGAATTCCAGTGATAAATCTTATGGATCGAGCAGTGATGCGATTATTTTCTGATCAAGTTGAGTATGTTTTGACCGGATGAATTCCTGAGGATTTTCCTCGAACTTCTTCAAGCATAGATCATTGCAAAAGAAGAGTTTCTTACCCTTGTACTTCAGGAATTTATCTTTTCCTCGGGAGAGGACAGGTGCACCGCATATTGTTATCTTTGCCACGAGAACAGTTACGGTTTGCTATATAAAAAGATAGTTTTCGTGAAGGTTTAACACTATCAATAAAATTGAGATTATTGGTCTTTTATGGATTATGGCCAGAATATTAAGTCAAGATATCAGAATATGAAGCTATATATGCTGAGAAGGATATAGTATATACTGAGTATGTCTGAGACAGAAAAGATTCTGGCTAGAGCAATGAAGAACATCATCGAGGTCGCTGCAGAGGATGGATATATCACTGAAGAAGAGCAGTCCCTGATTGATTTTGCAGAAATCTCGCTCAAAAAACTCCAGATTGAATTGCAAGAAGCCTATTCGGATGGCGTAATTTCAGCAGAAGAGCAGGAACGACTTTCAGAGTTGAAGGCGAAGATAATTGATACTGTGACAGACATCGCCAATTATGATGATGTTATTTCCTCTGATGAAATGGCAATGATAATGGCTTATCTCGTCGGAATCAAGATACCTAAAATCTCGAATCGTAATTTGTCCACTACATAGGATATAAATACCTTTCACCATATTTAGATACATGACTGATCAAGTTAAGATTATTGGAATTGTTGGAAGCGTCAGCAAGGACAGTTCAACTCGAAAGGCTATGAAAATTGTCCTCGACGAGGCTGCAAAGCGAGGTGCGCTTACGGAACTCGTGGATCTTCGGGAGTACGACCTACCGATAGCAGTCAGGTACTCGAATGACGAGATGCCGAAGCATCACCGCAAGGCTCTTGAGAAGTTCAAGAGCAAGTTCGATGGGGCAGTCGGGATTATCCTTGGAAGCCCCGAGTACCATGGAAGTATGACAGGAGTCCTCAAGAATGCAATCGACAATCTGGGATTCGACCAGTTCCAAGGAAAGATTGTCGGTCTCCTTGGGACTGCGGGCGGAGAGATGGGTGCGACTAATACCCTTAATCATCTGAGACTGGTCGGGAGAAACTTGCACTCTTGGGTTCTACCCAAGCAGGTGTCGATTGGAAAGGCGCGTAGTAAGTTCGATGACAACGGAACCTGCCTTGACGAGAGAATCGAAAAACGCTTGAGAGAGTTGGGCAGCGAAGTAGCTAGGTTCTCCTACCTCCACCACTCCAAGGAGATCTCGAAGTTCGTAGACATGTGGTTGGGTTCACAGGAAAATCCTGGTGGAGACTAGAGAACTGGTAATTCCCCACTGATTGATACATCTATGGTTGGATTCCCATCTTCGATCAAAGAGGTATGAGCCTGAAGTACGGTTACTCCAATTGAGTTCCTAATCTCGCTGAATCTCTGTGAGAATTCGGGATCGATGTCCACACATGGACTGAATGCCCTTGCCGACCTGTAGACCACAAAGAGGATCAAACACCTTTTCCCATCTTTTGCCAATGAGTGGAGGGTATCCAAGTGGTGCCTTGCACGAGCGGAGACCGCATCAGGAAAACAGGCGATTCCGTCTCTCACAAGAGTCGTCGACTTAACTTCGGTGTAGACCTCAGTACCCATAGAATCCAATAACAGGTAGTCGAGTCTACGGTTGCGGTCACCCTCTTTCACAGGTACCTCACTTCTAGCTATTCTCCATCCACTCAGGCTACCAGTCGGTTTGTTCGCGAGATACTCAGGGATTAGTCCGCTCACAAGGTTGCTGTTCAACTGGATGACTTCATCGCCCATTTCCACTGCTACTACACTGGCGCGGGTCTTTCTCTTCTTATCTTCAGTGAACTTAATCAGCAGAGTTGACTGCCCGGGTTCCAGTAGTTCAATCATCCTTCCTGGATTCGGAAGGTGACACTTGATCTCCTTCCCCATGTATTCAACATGCGTGACGAATCTATTAGGACGTGAGAGGAATGTTGCCCGTCTCAGGTCTTCGATTTTCACCATTCTACTCCCCCCATCTCCCTCGGTGAATCACCTCCGAGAGGGGTCTTCGAGGTACTCTTGGTTTGGATCTGTATGTGTGATCTGCATATCCAATGCTGATAACACCGAGTGGTATAAATTCCTCGGGAACAGAGAACCTCCTCCGCAATTCTGTTGGATCCTTAATTCCAGTGAATAAAGCTCCAAGCCCTTGATCAATGGCTGAAAGCAGAGCCAGAAGAACAGCCATCCCTCCGTCGATAAACCAGAATGGTGCCGGCCAAGTATCATCTTGGCTGTACCTCTGCTTGTCACTCATTCTGTACCTTTCCTCGTACTTCTTCTTGCTCACGAACACCGCGAGGAGAAGGGGGGCTTTTTCTATTCCCTCCGATAGTGGGTACGACCTTCTCCGGTCTTCCTTGGAACCCCAGAGGCTGTACACCTTCTCCCGTTGCCCACCCTGAATGACGAGGACCTCTGTTCCCTGTGAGAAGCCCGCGGACGGTCCTTTGAACATGTTTGCAAGGATCTGTTCAACAAGCACATCAGGTATCTTCCTATCGATGAAACGTCTCACCATCTGACGTCGGTTGACAACTACTTGGAACTCCATATCTTAGCTCCGGGATATCTCTATAGAATGGTTGTGAAGTAGCCACATATCAGAAGAAATTTCCAAGATTTGGGTTTCAATCACAATAGGTATTTTAATGCTGAACGTTAGTATCGAAATATATGCTTGAGGAAATCCGTATCGTCACAAGGACTGGCTTGCCATTAGCAAACTTCCCGTTGACAATATCCTCAGGTAACCGCAAGATTATGGAGAAGGACAAAGACATGTCTCTCTTTGCCGGTTTTATCTCCGCTTCTCTCTCGATGTTTCAGGAGCTAGAGAATGAGGCCATTGACGAGATCATTTACCATGACTACAAAATTGTTGTACATGGGACGGAGACCTTATTCTACCTCTGTGTCACGAGGAATAAAGTACCTACCCGGTTGACACTCAGCTTCCTCCAGAGATTATCTGAACGTATGGAGTACTTTATGGATTTCAACTCTGGACTAATCGAAATTAACAACGACACAATGGAGAAGGCAAAGATAATAATTGACAAGGTTCTGGAGGAGGAGTTCTGGTGGGCCAAGCCAAAATACACGCTGAAGAACAACCTTTTGCTGATCAGGGACGCATTCTCGGATCCGTCTGCCACTTTTTTCGTCAGCACTCTTCCCAAGGTCTTCATCACGACTGGGGTCTTCCTCTGGCTTGGTGTCTTCTTCTTCTCTCTGTTGGTTGGTACGACATTCACTGGTATCGGGACGTATCCGGTCTGGACCCCCGCTCTCTCGGTGAACTTGGCCTCCATAGTCGCATTATGGGTAGGTACTGGATCAGTCCTTAAGATATTGGGACGGGATTCCGTCAACTTCGATGGATACCTTATCATATCTGGTGTGTATTCGCTGTCGTTAATACCCATGATATTTTTCGGGAGCGCTCTTTACCAGTTCCAGATTCTCACTCCTCTGGAGAGTATTGTCGAAGGTTCACCATTCCAGACATTCTTGATCGTCTTGATTTTCTGGATACCCTACAATGTGAGTTTCTTCACCTACTTCATCCTCAATGGATTCAGCACTTCATTCGTCCAATTCATGAACCCCAAACGATACATCGTGGTCTACACATCTGTTATGTTGTTCGTACTTGCTGGGCTCTCGGTTCTGTTCAATGTCGCAATTCCGTTCAATCCCGTCTCCTAATTTTTCCAGTATCCCCGTCGATGGTTATCTCCTCACCGTTCACCAGAATATTGGTGGCGTGTTTGACCTGAATGACCGCAGGTATTCCGTACTCACGTGCAACCACAGATCCGTGGGAGAGCAACCCTCCCTCCTCCATAACAATGCCACTGATCAGGGAGAAGATTGGTGTCCAACCAGGGTTGGTGTGGGGGACGACTGCGATCTCTCCCCTCTGGATCTCTGATATTTGGGATACACTTTTCAGCACCCTTACTCTACCGGTGACTGTCCCGTTTGAGCAACCCACACCAGAAAGGTCTCCATCACCTTCTCCCTGACCAAAAGGAACTCCAGAGCCTATTGTGTTAGGCGGGTGGTAATTCCTGTACAGTTCCTTTGTGAGATTGTAATTTCGGATCGCTGTATCGACGACTGATCTGTTTCCCTCTTTAAAGTAATCCAAGAGATCCGTGTAGGTCAGGGAGTACATATCCTTGTGACTGTCAACCAGACCCTCCTTTTCGAACCTCCTAAATCTTTCCTCGAGGACGAGGTGGAGGAGGAAGTATATCCGAGCTAGCATCTCACGGGTTTCTTCCCTCCACCACGAGTATTTCCTCACGAGCTCTACCTGCTTCCAGAAAGATGATTTCCCCATAATATTCAACCTCCCCAATCCTCGGTTGAGCTCTCTCCTCACCTTCTTCTCTTCCTCCAGCCTTACCTCTCGCTGTTTCTCCTCGCTCCTCTGTTTTCCGTCCCCTTGAGTGAGGAGGTTCTTTATCAACTGTACTGGGGTCTGGATATCGTCATACCACCTTGGACAGGAGAGGTCCTCGTCATTCTCTGCCATCCATGCGAATCGCATGATATAATCCGCTATGGGTTTGAGCTTTTCTGGGGTATTCTCTCCCATTAGATCATAGGGGTGCACTCCCTCCAAATCCTTGGTGGTGATTCCTTTCAGCCTGTCCATCAGCTTCTCTAATTCCATCAGTGGTGTTGCAGTCTTGACGTTTTCCAAACCTGTGAACAACCTTGAGAATGAGATCTTTTCATCTGCCTTCTTATTCAGTTTATCGAGCATTACGTGAAAGTCGTCCTGTGACTGTGTCGCTAGGAACGAGGTATATTGGGCGATTCGATTACACTCAAGATCCAACTCGAAAAGCTCCGTTATGAAGTCCTCCAATTCTTTATCATTCAGGTTCTTCGCGTCGAGCGCCCGATCTAGAAGTGGGGGATATATTTTCTCGAAAGTATTTTTGTACTCAGAGGCTTTTTTCCAGAACGTCTTGTACTCCCTCTCCAGAGCCAAGAGAACAGGAAGTGCCCAGATTATCCTACCCAGTGACCAAGGAGTTGTCCTCCCGTCACCTTCGTAATTAACCGGAATGCCCGTTGTTATGTCGAAAGAGCGTTCATTGAATCCCGGGACTTGGACGAGGAGGTCTTTCACCGCAGAGACCTTCCAGTAAGTCCTTCCGAAAATCAACCTGTGCCATTTCTCCCTCTCTACCGGTGGTCTACGCCAGATCTTGATATTGATTAGGTACTCGTGTAGAGTCGTGGTGAATGCTCCTCCTGTTAGAGAGAATGAAAGTGGATTGTGGAATCCCGGGAACACCTCGACGAAGTTGGCATTTGTCCACTGACCAAAGTCCTTTGAAAACTGTATCGAGGTCAATGGGCGAGTCTGCAGGAGATATACCTTCCCCTTCTCTACCGCCCACTCAATATCCTGAGGGTAACCGTACTGTCTACCTACCCTCAATCCCAGATGCACAAGTTCATTCAAGGTACTCTCTGTAATCGAGTGTTTCTCCTTCTCATCGTCTGTGGTGGGGATCTTATGAGTCCCCCCTTCCTCTCGTATTTCGTACTTATGTGATTGGGGTGAAGTGGTCTTCTCTACCAATTCCATGGAACTCCAGTCATAGATCAACCTGTCTGGACTGACCTCTCCCGTCACAACTCCCTCACCCAGTCCCCAAACGCTTTCTATCAGCATATGTGTGTCTATCCCCGTTAAGGGGTTGACAGTGAAGAGCACTCCGCTAACCTCGGGACTGATCTGTTCCTGAAGCACAACTGCGATGCTCATCTTTCCCTCCAACTTATTATCCCGCATGTAGGTCTGCGTCTCCGTCGACCACATAGAACTCCAACATCTCTTGATGGCCTCAACCAGCTCTTCGATACGGGATATATTGAGAAATGAGTCGTACTGTCCTGCAAACGATCTCTCTTCCATATCCTCCATAATACCCGAGGATCTGACTGCGATTGTAGTGTGCTCTTTGAGAAACTGATTCAGCTCTTCCAGTAAATCCTGCTCAAATTGGATATCTGATATTCTCTTTTTGACATCTCGCAGATCTTCAATCTCTCCTATAACAGGATCTACGTACTGATGGTATACCCTTGCAGGTAAGCAGTGCGCCTCAGGAACAGGTAGTTCGTTCCTAATCATCTCTGAGAGATGGATTGCCTTTCCTCCTACCTCTGATAGTGGATGTTCCTTCCTCAGATCTACGATGTACATTATGTGGATGTTTCTGCGAATAATTTAACTCTTACCCAGTTTGGATAGATCTCTCAGGGACTCGGTGAAGACGTCCAGAACAAACTCGACTTCCTCTTTGGAGATTATCAGCGGGGGCATCACGATCAATGTAGATGGCCGGTTGTTTGCATAGAGCGCCAGGGCTCCTCTCTTCAGGCACAAAGACATGAATGCATGGCAGAGCTCAGTGGTCAAAAACTCTATCCCAATGAACAGTCCCCTCTGCCTGATCTCGGTGATTAGTCCAGCTGATCCCTCCTTGAGTAACGCCAAACCGTCCGCAAATTGACGTCCCCTCTCATTTACCTGTGGGAGGAGATCCACGGTGACATCCAACATCTTGCTCGCCACCTTGCACGCTAGGTCAGAGCCACCAGCAGTGGAAATATGTACAAACGGATTCTCATCGAAAAATGTCTGCAGGTGTGGTCTGAAGGATGTGACGCTAAGGGGATAAACGCCACCGCTCATCCCCTTCCCCATCACCATGATGTCAGGAATTATGTCCCATTCCTCGATAGCCCACATCCTGCCTGTTCGTCCTAGACCTGCTTGGACCTCATCAATGATGAAGACCACTCCCTTCTCGTCGCATATCCTCCGGATTTCCCTTAAATACTTCCTGCTTGGAATAATCACTCCTGCGGTCGCTTGGATTGTTTCCATGATGAAAGCGGCGGTTTTATCATCAATCTCCTTTTCTGCGGCTTCTAGGTCCTCGATCGGAATCTGGACATAGTCTTCGAAATCCCCAAAAGGTGCTTTGAAGACCGAGTCCCCAGTTCCAATTGCGAAACCAGTGTGCCCGTGGTACCCACCTACGAGAGATACGATCTTCTTTCTCGAGGTGTAACCCCTTGCCAGCTTGATTGCCAGATCGACCGCCTCTCCTCCGCTCACCCCAAACACCGAGTACTGGATGTCTCCCGGGAGGATACTCGCTAATTTCTCGGCTAGGTTTGCTCTGTGTTCTGAAATGAGCATGTGGTCACCCATATCGATCCCCTCATCGAGTGCCTCGATGAGTGCACTGCGAGTCTGAGGGGGGCTATGTCCGAGGTTGAACACTCCCCCGCTGGATCGAAGGTTTATCACCTTTGTATCGGAATACTTATCCTGAATCCAGCAACCTTTGCTCTTACCCGGGATAAAGTCTATCCCTATAGCCTTGTACATCGCTACCTTACCGGGTGAGACGTACTCTGCGAATTTTCTAAATACCTCGGAATTGCTCACTTTAGTCAGTGGTATTTCCCGAGTATAAAGAGTTCTTTTGACCTTCATGAACTGAGTCTATATTTTCATCCCGACTTTTTTGGAAAGGGAATTCCAGTATGCGCTGTACCTTAGCTGTCGTATCCCTCCTGTCTTCGCCATAGGGACTGAGTTCAGACGCCTGATCTCAGCGAGGTGTGATTTCAGTGCCTCGTTGGTGAGGTCTGCGCTCACGTTCTCCTGTGCTTTCTTGACAAGTTCTAGTTCGAGTTTTTCCATCTCTGCCTTAACGAGTGGTGCATTGCTCTTGTAGTCTCTTATCACTCTTCGCTGCAGAATTTCGTGCTCCCACCAGAGGCTGTCTTGGTCATAGGTTCGTGACGTCTTCATGGAGGAGGTGTCAAAGGCTTCCATTCTGAAAGGTTTGAAAACTGAGAGACAGGGAGTGGAGGTTCCTGTCATCCAGTGTGTGGGATGGTCTGTGATATGGGAGACCATCGACGCTGTCGACTGGGTGGGGGTGAGCAGTGAGCTTGCGTGAAGACAGGGTTGAGCCATCGAAGACTTCCGGGGATTGAAGCTCCCCTCGATGTTATGGGATCTCAGGGTCGCCATTGCGGTCTCTATTGAGACCTTACCTGCATCATTTAGCACCTTGAGTGTGCACTGTCTTCTCTTATCTCCCATCGCAGCGAAACTCATGAATCTACTCTTGTACTGTTCCCTGAAGTTGAAGTCGTCCTCGTCCCTGCACCTCCCCGTCTCTATTGTGTGCTCCAGAAGTTCGGGATGGATTAGATCGTACTGGTTCTCAATCGTCAGTATGTTACTGATGGTTCTGATACCTCTGACCTTCTCAGCAATCCAATACTTCCCTGCCGTTTCGAGAACCCATGCTTCACCCTTGTCTGCAATAATGAAGGAGTTGTCATAGAAATCCTTGTGGTACATCCCGCAGTTGCCCCCTTGACCGAACTCTTTGAGTAGATCTGCAATGACATCAATCGCCCCTCTGGCTGTATCTGCCCTTTCTAGGGCTAGGCGCAGGAGATCCATTCCAATCAGTTTATCGCTATTTTCCTGCTCACTGGTCCATACCGCCTCGTTCCCTATGACGACTCCCTTGTCGTTAGCCCCCATCTCTGCTCCCCAGATCCAGATTGGTCTAGAGATTAGAACCGAATTTACCCTATCTACTTGGGGTATTGTGATATGGGTACATCTAAGCTCTTCGTTGCAACTTACTCCCCCCTCGTGAAACTCAATGATTTGGGGTTCATTTGGATGTCTGTCTGAATTCTTCCCGAAGATCACGGAGTTATCCTCTGTGTACTCATTCACCGCGACAAATGTATCGCACATACACCAATCACCTTGATATAAGATAAAAGGCTTTTTTGATGTTTCTTCTATCCTGAAGCCTGAACGCAAATCCAGAATAACTCCTTCTAGTATATCTTGTCCAATGAACACATTCAATTTCTTGGAAATACGAAAACTTGTCGAATTACTTTCCTCGATGTACGATATAGTTTCTCTAAGTGTTGTATTTCGCAAAATTGACAGAATCCTGTGGCTATTATTTTAGCACTTCTCATAATGTATAGACGTTTACTTTAAAAGTCGAGAATTCACCATACCCTTAGATGGCACGCAAAAAAGTGTACATGGTCAGTGGTGGCGTGAGTAAATTCACTAAGTCACGCCAAGACCGAACCTTCCAAGCTATTGTAAAGGAGTCGTACGACTATGCACTCAAGGATCTTAAGCTTCCTGCCAAGCAGGTTCATGAGATGATTGATGGCTCTACTGCTTCTTATTTCTCCGATCACTTCACCCGCCAGCTCATGGCAGGTATTATGGTGCAGGACTATCTCGGTCTTACACCACGGCCCTCCCACAGGGTAGAGGGTGGTGGCGCAACCGGTGGTCTGAACTTCCAGGCCGCATGGCGAGAGGTCGCATCAGAGAGGATGAACCTCTGCGTCGCATACGGTTTTGAGACAATGTCACATGTCAATACGTGGAAAGGCAACGAATTCATCGCCCTGGCCTCGGACATATCCTTCGATTTCCCAGTGGGTGGTTTCTACTCTGGATACTACGCTATGATGGTGACAAGGCACATGAAGGAGTTCGGCACTACGCCAGAGCAAATGGCCTATGTCTCAGTAAAGAATCACAGAAACGCTATGTACAACCCCTATGCCCAAAAATCTGCAAAGCTCACTGTAGCAGATGTCAGAAATTCCCCGATGGTTGCATGGCCCCTGACTCGACTGGACATCTGTGTGATGTCAGACGGTGCAGCTACGACATTGCTCGCCGACGAGGACACTGCATTCCAGCTAACTGACAACCCCATTGAGATCACCGGAGTGGGCACAGGCACAGATGCCATGAGGATGGCCGACCGTCCTCATAAGGATGTTGTGCTCGCACCAAATGAGAAGGCAGAGGACTACGTCGGTGATCAGTTCCACGGTGGTAAGCTGAAGTACCCTGGTATCCACTCTTTCAGGGCAGGGCGGACTGCAGGAAACATGGCGTACAAGATGGCAGGAATCACAAACCCTCTGAAGGAACTCTCCTTCGTAGAACTCCATGATGCGTACACCTCTTCCGAGTTGCAGACCATCGAGGATCTTGCTCTCGCCAAGTACGGTGATGCGGGCAAGTTTATGGAAAGCGGTGCGGCATTCATGCCCAATATTGATTATGGTCTTGATTTCACAGGAGAGCAAGGAACGCT
This sequence comes from Candidatus Heimdallarchaeota archaeon, assembly GCA_027077875.1. Taxonomy (GTDB): domain Archaea; phylum Asgardarchaeota; class Heimdallarchaeia; order Heimdallarchaeales; family Kariarchaeaceae; genus S139-21. The sequence continues at coordinate 1,949 of JALWRB010000248.1, read as the reverse complement.
CCCGATCAATCCTAGTGGTGGGTTGATCGCCTGTGGTCACCCCGTGGGTGCCACCGGTCTGATGCAAGCAGTCTTCGCCTTCTGGCAGTTGCAGGGCTCACAACCAAGGCACTTCCAAGCAATGGGTATGGACGCCGAGAAGGCTAAGGTTCTCCAACTGGAGGATCCCCACAAAGGTGCAATCCACTCACACGCAGGAACCGGTACTTATGTAACAGTGAGTATCTTGGAGAGACCCAAGGGTCAGGAACTTGAATTCAGGAGGTAAGAAAGATGAAGACAAATCCCAACGCTAAACTTGACGAGGACTGGAAGTCTCTCGATGGTACAATGGTCCTCAACATCCCATTCCCTGAGGACTGGACGGACGACGAACTAAAGAGGATGAAGCCTATTGTGGTTAAATTCCCCTACCAAGTGAATTACCTCCACAGCTACGGGCAGGACAGCCCCTGGTTTGCTGCACTATCCAACGGTCAGCTCCTTGGAACAAGGTGTAAGGAGTGCGGTTTCACAACTGCTAACCCCAAGCTCGCCTGCCAAGAGTGCTACACACCAAACTCAACCGAGTGGGTTAAGCTCCCGATGGAAGGTAAGATCCACGCGTTCACTGTCTGCTATTTCGGCGCAGAGGCCTTCCTAGACCAAACTCCATTCATCCTCGGGCTCGTCGAATTTGAGGGTGTGGACACTCTCATGCTCACACGTATCGTTGGTCTGGATCCTGAGGAGGCAACTCTTGACTGGATAGGTCTTGAGGTCAAGGCCAAATTTACCAAACTTACTCAAATCAAACCAACAGATGTGTACTTTGTCCCTAAGAGTTAGACAATCTTCTTAGTCAAACCATTAGTCATTCTGAAATTGGTCCAAATCGGAAGTTAAACCAATTATTCTGAACATTTAGTACTTGTAGAACCCGTAACCCGTCTTCCGCCCTAGCCTGTTAGCTGCCACCATCTGCCTCATGAGTGAAGGAACTCTATATTTCGAGTCTTGGAACTGCTCGTAGAACGACTGCGATACGTGGAGGGCAGTGTCGATCCCGATGAGGTCAAGAAGTGCGAGAGGACCGATTGGCATGTTCGTTCCAAGAACCATTCCCTTGTCGATATCCTCTGCAGAGGCAAGCCCTTCTTGGTATGCAAATACCGCCTCGTTTAGCATTGGCACGAGTATTCTGTTGACGACGAAACCGGGGGAGTCCTTGGCGACTATGGTCTCTTTGCCCATTTTCTCACAGAGCTTACGAGTAGTTTCGTAAGTACTGTCACTTGTCTGAAGTCCTCTGATGATCTCAATGAGTTTCATCACTGGCACGGGGTTGAAGAAGTGCATTCCAATGAAGTTCTCTTGCCTTCCAGAGGCGCCACCCAAGAGTGAGAGGCTGATACTGGAGGTGTTAGATGCGATAATTACCTCGGGAGGCAGAATCTCATTGAGCTCCTTGTAGAGGTTGATCTTCACTTCAAGATTCTCGTAAACTGCCTCGATGACAAAGTCCACTCCTTTCGCGGCTTCCTTGAGATCCGTGTAGGTGCTGAGCCTGCCCATTATCGCTTCTATTTCCTCCTCTGTGATCCTACCCTTTTTCAGCCCTCTCTCAAGGTTTTTCCTGATAGTGGCAATACCTCTATCCAAGAACTCCTGCTTGACATCGTAGCACTTAACGGTGAACCCAGCTTGGGCTGCAATGTGGGCGATACCATTTCCCATGGTTCCCAGTCCGAGAACCAGAATAGTCTTTACTTCTGACATAGGCCACAGTACAATCGTCTATTTTCAAACGTTTTTGTCCTCTGTGTCGAAATTTGATTAACTTAGGATCTTAATTCTATTGATAAGGGAGAATTTCAGACCCAGTAAGCTCTCATTCAGTGTACGTGAGTCGGGTATGAGTTTCTTGATGTACTCTACGAGAGGTTGTAGCTCTGAGATAGAGGGGAAAG
>JALWRB010000247.1 GCA_027077875.1 Candidatus Heimdallarchaeota archaeon | reverse complement strand
CTTCCAAGCTATAGAGGTGAACCTAACCCACCGGAGCCGCTCAAGCTGCTTCCCACTATCCATATCCATGATAAGGATATCCTGCCAGTCGCTACCATGTATTGACAAGTTAACTGTAAGGATTTTTCCATCGGGGGAGACACTCATCCCAGTGGATGCTGTGGTTCCGTCCTCACTCAATGAGTTGATATCCAAGATAGCCTTCTTCTCATCGTTCTGGGAATAGATAATGGGTTGTGGTTGAACTCCAGATCTGAGTTGGTAGTAGTACTTCCCCGCTCTCTTCATCGGAAACATTATGACTTCATAATTTTCGTAATCCTTGGTAAATCGCTGTTTGAAGAAATCAATCCGTTCCGTCTCAATTACCCTGTTAACAAGTGAATTATTCTTTTCTATAAATTCAAGAGTGCGATGATCCTCAGGATCCTCCATATATCTGTAAGGGTCTTCGACGACCGTTCCGTGAAAATCGTCTTTTTGATCAACCCTCTCCATTGCCGGGTATTCTAATTTCATTATTTTCCCCAAAACTCGTTTTCTGATAAGCATTATCCTTGTAGCAATCGAAAGAAATCAAGACATAAACAGCTTCTTTGTATTCTTTTACTATTTGCTGTACAATAGGTTATAAGCAACTATTTCATAGGTTTGTTGGATGGAACTTCTGAGAAACTATATTGGAGGAAAGTTCTTACCCCCAAAGTCAGAGGAGTACATTGAGAACTATAACCCAGCTACTGGTAAAGTTTACTCTCTCATACCCGACTCGGATGCAGATGATGTCCACATCGCAGTTGAAGAAGCTTTGAGCGCGTGGAAACGATGGAGTATCACACCTGCAAAGGATCGATCGAGAATACTTCTTCGAATTGCTGATTTGATCGAGGAGAGTCTGGAAGAACTGGCCTTGGCAGAGAGCATTGACAATGGGAAGCCAGTCAGCCTCACCAGAGAGGTTGATATCCCAAGAGCAGCAGCAAATTTTCGGTTCTTTGCAACAGCAATCCTTCATGAGTCCACGGAGACATTTGTAAATGAGAATACTTCATTGAACTATACCATCAGGCAGCCCTTGGGTGTTGTAGGCTGTATAAGTCCGTGGAATCTCCCCCTGTATCTCTTTTCTTGGAAGATAGCACCTGCTCTTGCCGCAGGTAACTGTGTTGTTGGAAAACCATCGGAAGTTACACCAATGACGGCCTATCTCCTTTCGAAGATATGTATCGAAGCAGGGCTACCCCCGGGAGTGCTGAATATCGTGCATGGTTATGGAGCTAAAGTGGGTTCTGCTATCACTTCACACCCTGATATCAAAGCAATCAGCTTCACGGGGAGTACACGTACAGGTAAAGAGATAGCGAGGGTCGCGGCACCCATGTTCAAGAAGTTGTCATTGGAGATGGGGGGAAAAAATCCGTTCATTGTATTTGCAGATGCTGACTATGACCGTGCTTTAATTATGGCGGTGAAAGCAGCATTTAGCAATCAGGGTCAGATTTGCCTGTGTGGTTCCAGAATGTACATAGAAGAAAAACTGTATCCGATTTTTGTTAATGACTTTGTGAAGGAAGTGAGGAAATTGAAGGTCGGTGACCCACTCGATGAATCAACCAATATTGGAGCTGTTGTTTCTAGAGAGCACAAGGAGAAGGTTATGTCATATATCAGACTTGCTGAGGAGGAAGGGGGGGAGATTCTAACTGGAGGACAGGCTGCTTCTCTTTCAGGTAGGTTGGAAAACGGGTATTTCATCGAGCCCACGGTCATTGTAGGGCTAGACAACTCTTGCCGGACAAATCAGGAGGAGATTTTCGGTCCGGTGGTCACTCTCCAGCCATTCAGAAGCTGTGACGATATAATCACTATGGCTAATGAATCTAAGTACGGTCTTGCGGCTTCTGTATGGACGGAGAATCTTACCATTGCTCACCAGATCGCCAACCAACTGGAAACTGGAATAGTATGGATTAATACTTGGATGTTACGTGATTTACGTACATATTTTGGTGGTGTGAAGCACTCTGGAGTGGGGAGAGAAGGTGGGTTCGAAGCCCTGAAATTCTTCACCGAGCCAAAAAATATCTGCATAAATATAGATAAATGTCCTGTAGAGAAGCTTTGAACGATAAATATTACTAGGTTAGAGTCCTCCGATTCGCCCACCATCCACAGGCAGGTTTATCCCATTGACGTATGATCCTGCGGGTGAGGCTAAGAAGCATGCTGCATAAGCCACCTCACTCGGATCCGCGAATCTCTGGGCAGGAACCGTTTTCATCATCAACTCAGCTTCCTCCTCGACAGTCCTTCCCGATTTTTTGGATCTTGCCTGCAATATGGATTCGAGCCTTCCAGTACTTGTCATCCCAGGTAGAATGTTGTTCACGGTAATACCGTACGGCCCAAGTTCGTTGGCGAGAGTCTTAGCCCACTGGGCAACAGCCCCTCTAGTTGTGTTTGAAACACCTAAGTTTCGGATTGGCTGTTTCACAGAGGTGGAGAGGATGTTTATGATGCGTCCATACCCCTCTTTCTTCATCCCTTCGACCACCGCTTGCAGGATTATTTGGTTAACGATCAGATGTTGATTATACGCCGCGAGGTACTCCTCTGGAGTTGCATCCGTAGCTGTCCCCGAGGGAGGACCACCGGTGTTATTGACCACGATATGCACTGAGGGATAATCTTCAACAACCCTTCCCACTGCCATTTTAACCACATCAGGAACGCTGTAATCTGCAACCATGATGCTGTGTGACTGGTTTGCAGAAGCCTCAAGCTCAGATTTCACTTCCTTCAGTTTTTCCTCATTACGACCCGCGAGGATCACTGTGGCGTTGAGCTTGGCCAATTCGAGAGCAATCGCCTTACCTATTCCCTGGGTACTTCCACCCACCAGTGCTACCTTACCCGTGAGGTCAAGATGTTCGATCATAGTCTCCAATCCCACTTCTGATTTTAAGTCTATCTTCAATGGTATTAAGGCAGCCGGAACATTTGTCTGGAGAATAATTTGTCAGTCCATAATCAGACGAGCAAGGGCTACAGACACGGGTACCGCATTGGTCTCGATACGGGGAGGCGTAATTGAGCAGTAGTAGTAGCCCTCCTTAAGGTCACCAAAGTAGGCGAGTTCTACAACCGCCCGCCCCAGCCTGTCCTCATAATCACCAACTCCGTCTGGAATTTGCATAAACCTTCTGTGGGCGGTTAGTTCTGCATCGTTTTCCATGTCAACGGAGGGGAGGTCAAGGATGAGGGTTTGGATCGCACTACCATTTTCTTCAAACTGAGACAAAGCGGATGCGAGAGCGGGTGAGAGGGCAAGAAAGTCCATCCCGCTGAAATCGTAAGAGGAGGGGAGTTTACTCGCAGGAGTCTTGATAGCGAGCATCTGGATGGGGAGTTCTAGGTTCTGGAGTTTAGTCATTACGGAGTCTTCCTCTATGAGTCCCTTACTCTCACCAGTAGAGAGATCCACAAGATAGCATAGACCATGGAAGCAATTGGGATCCAGAGAGGATACTGCTACACCTCCATTGCGCAGGATATGAGCACTGGTCTCAAGGTGGGTGACGTTATGTGGAGTAAGATTGAGCATGTCGACATTACAGGATCCACCCATTGCAACGGAACCTACAAATTCACCAATTTCCACGGGGGAGATCCTGAGACGGGGCAGGTAGAAGCAATTTGGTCCAGACCCATTAGAGACCACTCTCCCAACATTAACGAATTCCTCAAGCTCGAAGACCTTATCTTCTACCCTGTACAGTAGTACCACATATCTCCAGTCTACCGAGATAAATATAATCTTATTCGATAAGACCAAGGAGGGATAACTTACTGGAGTGTCACTATTTGTTCGATAAGTAGTTAAATTGGCGATTGTTGAATGGATCATGAACGGAGAAGAGATCATCTCAGAGAGAGCACCAGGTGCTGTAGGGAGTTATCCACACGCAAGAAGAGTGGGGAACCTTCTATTTCTTTCGGGCGTAGGACCACGGATAAAAGGTCAGAAAGTGATTCCAGGAGTCATTTTCGATGACAAAGGGAGGATAGTTTGGTACGACATCGAGGAACAGTGCATTTCAGTATTCAAGAACGTCAGGACAATTCTCGAGGATGCAGGAAGCTCATGGGAGAAGATTGTGGACGTTACCGTGTTCCTCACCAACATGAAAGATGACTTCCAGAAGTACAACAAATTATACGCAGAGTACTTCGGTGAGGTCAGACCGACCCGAACCACGGTGGGTATCACGGCACTCCCTACGCCAATTGCAATAGAACTCAAGGTGATTGCTCTCGCCTAGAAAAGTATATGAAAACATAGTATTATTGACGGATATGGTGAAACTGAATCCAGTCTACAACGTACAAGCTTGGATCGAAGAGAACCGGGACATGCTTAAACCACCCGTGGGAAACAAGCTAGTCTACGAAGACCCAGATATCATTGTGATGATGGTAGGCGGACCGAATGCAAGGAAGGACTACCACGATCATGACCGAGGACCAGAATTCTTCTACCAGATCAAGGGGGACATAATTCTCAAGGTGATGGACGAAGACGGTCCCCGTGACGTACGCATTAATGAGGGAGAGATGTTCCTTATGCCAGGCGGGACGACCCACTCCCCCCAAAGACCCCCTGATACCATCGGCTTGGTCATCGAGATAAAGCCAAGGGAGGGAGAGATTGATCGACTACGATGGTACTGCGAAGGCTGTAACCACATGCTCCACGAGGCCAGCTTCTCATTGAACAACATCGTGACAGAACTGCCTCCTGCGATGGAGAAGTTCTTCAGCAACGAGGAGCTGCGAACCTGTGAGAAATGTGGAATGATGATGGAGCCACCAAAGCCTATGGAACCCTTAGATTGATCAAATCATTCCTTCTGTTTTTTGTACAAATAGGCCTTGATGAGTCCAATCGGACCAGCCATCATCATATTCCCACCCGGATGCCCCATTCTCCCCAGACCTGAGAATTTTCCACGATTTGGCCCAATGAGAACCGTTTCGATTGATCCGTGGACAGGAAGGTCACCTGAGGACTGGGGGGTTCGATAATAGACACCGTGTCCCCGCTCGTCCATGATCTCACGATGTGAC
>JALWRB010000246.1 GCA_027077875.1 Candidatus Heimdallarchaeota archaeon | reverse complement strand
TCCTTCGACGAGAGGGCGAAGAAAGTGAGCACAGCACTTGTCAAGATCCTCCAGAGTGCAGGTATTGATTTTGCCATACTCGGAAAAGAGGAGAAATGTAACGGTGATCCAGCCCGGAGACTAGGCAATGAGTACCTCGCCCAAGAGCTCATCACCACCAATGTACAGTTGCTCAACGAGTACAAGGTAAAGGAGATCATCACTTTCTGCCCACACTGCTACAACACATTGGCTAACGAGTTCCCCGACTTCGGAGGGCACTATAAAGTCATCCACGCCAGTGAGTACGTTGCTCAGCTCCTGAGGGACGGGAGGCTGAAGGTTGACACGAACAAACCCCTCAACCTCACCTACCACGACAGCTGCTACCTTGGTAGGCACAACGGGTTGTACACACCTCCTAGGGAGATCCTATCCATGGTGGGTATCGAGGTGAAAGAGATGGCGATGAACCACGAGTCTGCCATGTGCTGTGGAGCAGGTGGTGGACGTGTATGGTATGAACTTGAGGTAGAGGGAGGCACTGATATCAACAATACCAGGGCTCAGATGGCGGCGGACACAGGTGCCGAATATCTTGGTGTGAGTTGTCCATTCTGTACGATCATGCTCGAGGACGGGATGAAGAACACCAACAATAAGCTCGAGGTATTGGACCTCATAGAGATCGTGGCCGAACGGCTGAAATGATTTGAAATCTCTGTCTGTGGCAACCTGTGACCCGCGCTCCTTAACCCAATCTATTTAATACTCAGCTCTGACGAACTACTTGAACACTCCGGAATCCGGAGATTGGTGAAGTAACGTGCAAAGAAACAAATATCGGAAACCCAACAATCCGGTCGTTGCGAGCCTTATCAGGGAACTTAAGAGACAGTCGACGAAGAACGACGCCCCTGTTTGGCGACGAATAGCAGACATACTGAGCAAACCCTCCCGTCAGAGGGTTGTAGTGAACCTCTCGAAGATCAATAGGTACGCCAAGGAGGGCGAATCTATCATTGTTCCCGGCAAGGTCCTTGCCGCTGGTGAGATCTCGAAAGGAACGAACATTGCAGCGGTCTCATTCAGCGAGACTGCTAGGAAGAAGATAGTCGATGGCAAAGGAAAGGTCATGACCATCCTCGACCTCGTCAAGGAAAACCCCAAGGGGTCGAATGTGAGGATAATCGTTTAGGAGGATATTGAAATGCAGGACACATATTATTTTGACGCCACAGATCTTGTCATGGGAAGGATTAGTTCCCACGTCGTCCCCCTCCTCCTCGGTGGAAAGAACGTCGTGATTGTCAACGCGGAGAAGGCAATCGTATCAGGTAACCCCTCCGCCACAACCAAAAAGTACCTCCAGCTCAGAGCGAGGAAAGTACTGACCAATCCCCGGAGAGGTCCTTTCTTCCCTAGGTTCCCCGATGGGATCCTCAGGAGGACTGTAAGAGGGATGCTCCCTTATAAGACCACATCAGGCAGGGAGGCCTACAAGAGGCTCAAGGTCTTCATGGGAGTCCCTGAGATGTATGAGAACACCGAATTTGAGACCGTAGAGAAGGCGAGGTACTCCTTCAAGAACAGGTACATGACACTTGCCGAGCTCGGTAGGACACTGGGATGGAGACACGGTCTGGACCAGAACTATTAGGGTGATAAATATGGCAAAGAAGAACCAAGTAATACTTACCTCTGGAAAGAGAAAGACCGCGGTCGCTAGGGTGAAGCTCGTAGAAGACAAGAAGAACCCTCTGATCAGAATTAACGGAATGACCCTTGACACACTCGAGAACGGTCACAACAAGACAAGAATTATGGAGCCTCTCACATTGATCGGTGACATCTACAAGAACAACCTCAACATTACTGTAAAGGTTCACGGTGGTGGTCCTGTCTCACAGGCAGAGGCTATCAGGATGGGGATCGCGAGAGCCCTTGTGAAGTACTACAAGAACAACACACAGGTTGAGGCAATCTTCAACGAGTATGACAAGACCATGATCTCAGGTGACGTCAGAAGGCGTGAAATGAAGAAGGCCGGTGGACGCGGAGCTCGAGCTCGGTTCCAGAAATCTTATCGTTAAAATTCACAGAATTGGCTATATTTTTATAGATTCGATCGATTCAACCCATGTGAAATACTTGCGGATATTCTCACTGGTAGTTCTTTTTTCATTACTTATCGTGCAGGGACAGGGCTCCACTCCCACCTCTGCACCTCTCTCGTTCCTCTTAATGGAGGAGGGCGAGGACTTTCCAAGCGTTCTTCCAGCAGGGAGCAAACAGGATAGTAAAGGGAATATCCACGCATGGTATTACTACATTGAGCCCGACATCGATGGTGACGACGAGCGCTTCATGATACTGTACTACTCAGTTGTAACTCCAGAAGGGAAGACCTACTTCTACCAGCTGGACAAGCATCCATTCGACCTAACTTACTACGCCGTATTCTCCCAGCAGCAATTCCTCGAATTCCCGAATGGTACAGTCAGTAACATCTTCCTCAAGCCATCGGACTTTGGAACCAAACTCAAACTGTTCTCATGGGATGGGGAGCTCACGACCTATTCGATCAACTACACCAACTCGCTGATTGTGACCGGGGACATAATAGGACCAGTAACTACACCTTCCGGGAGTATAGAGTACTACCTGCCTGCAGTCAACCTGTCTGGAAATTATTTAATAACCCTTGAGCTCACAGGAGGCGGGACATCCTATACTGTGGGGTACATGGACTTCCCCTCCTTCACTGTAGGAATCCTGCCCAATATCACGAACACCATATTTGATGTGGTCTACGCCAACGGATCTCGATACTTCCTCGCGGGTGTGAGGAAGACCCAAGGGGAAGACGACCTCGTTGTGATTAAGGACGAGGGTGGAAACTATACGCGGTGGGCGTACCTTGACTGGATAAATGTGAAGGCTGGATCTTCCATAGCTTTTCTACGTAAGATCCTTGTAGATGCATTTGCCCCCAAGCTCGTGGCAACCGACAGCGGGAGGCTCTACACTTTCTTGTCTAACTTTAATAATGATTTCAACATGCTCACACAGTGGAAGAACGGGACGGCAGTTGATCTATTTGAGGGACAGGATCCCAACCCCTTCTTTCTCTCATTCTTCCCTTCGATCTATTCTACGGGAGACACGGTGCGTATCTTCTTCCTCGGAATCCAGTATGCGCAGGATACAATCTCCTTCTCAATTGACCGATACACATATGTCGAGAAGAACAGCACGCTCATCAAGTACCGATTCATCGAGAACGCTCTTGCCGCAGATCTGTTCCTCTACAGCGCTGACCCTTTCGCCGACCAGATAGTTGGAATTGCTACACGGTATTCTACACCAAAGCCCACGTTGAATGAATATGGAATTCTAAACTCTACGGTTGGTGAAGTCTACCTCGTCACAGAATTCGAGATTCCTGAGTTTACTCCTTCGTTCGTCAATCTTGTCCTTGAAACGGACGTTACCGTCGAGGAGGAGACCGATCCTCTCATTTATCTCGTCCCGATAATTGGGGTTCTTCTCCTTGCTCTTACGTACATTAGTTACTACCAATGGCGCAAGAGAAGGCTGGCAATTCCCAGCGAGTTGGATGATCTGGAGAAGAGCAAACCAGAACTTATCCATGGCAGATCGAGGCTACAGTCAAGTATCCAGCAGTGGAAGATCTCGAAGATATACCTCATGACAAACAAATCGAGGTTGATCCGTTCTGTCGTGGTGCTTTTTGTACCAGCATTATTACTCATGAGTCTTTTCACGGGTATTGCCAGTCACCAGAGCAATCTAATGCTTACCTTCGAAGCACAGAACCCTCTGAACGATGCTGATGACCTCTCCCTCAGCAACAGCTTGCAGTCAGATTTCAAATGGCAGAACCTCTGGTTCTCTGACGAATTCCAGAACAACACACTTTCAGAACTGGACATGATCCTCCCCGGACAACTCTCCCGAAATTCTATGCAGAATTATGGTCTGCAGGCGCTGGGGTACAGGATGTCCACGACAACTATCTTTCCGCTCTTTTCCAAGACGGAGATCCACTTCGAGTTCAACAATGAGACCATTGACTTCAACTTCCCCGATCCCCACGAAATCGCAGTGATCTCCGAGAGCTGGAAGGAGTACTTGAGTACTCAGTTAGTCAGGGGCAGGCTACCTACTGCACCAAACGAGGTACTCCTTCAGGAGTCATGGTTTGTCCCCCGAAATAGATTCGCTCCTGACGCTCCGTACGGTGTCATCTGGGATGTGGGGTCCAAGGTTAATCTCTACGCCAGTGAGCTGGATCTCTTTCTGAATACTACCATCCCGGGTATGGACCAAAACCTGACGGTGGTGGGTGTCGTCAAGAAGGTGGAGAACTTACCGTTCTCAGAGATTACCACTTGGGCAGACAGGATGAACACCACGGTTTCAGGGATGCGGATTCTTGACTCTGTCCCCTTCTACTCTTTTCCAGGATTGATGAGTAAATTCCTTAACAACTATTCTAGGATCAGTATACGACCCACTTCATACGTCTATGCACGTTACGATGTCTTCAACCTTGAGAGGGAGGAGATACCTACACTCATCGATAACCTACGGGAGATGGGGAACTCCACTCTTCAGGTCACAGGCTTTACATGGTTGGGAGATTTCGATGCCGAGCGGATATCTGTCTTTCTCCAAGAGTACTACGATGCGAGCAGGGATATCCAACTTGAGGGATTTGTTCTCACCGTCCCCGTCGTTGCCCTCGCTCTTCTCCTAACATTCGAGGCGCTCGGAATGGGCAAGACCTCTTCCTTGCAGGAGATCATCCGATTCAGACGTGAGGGTCTGCGCACCGAGCGGATCGTAGCACTTCTTGCACAGGAACGTATGCTAACAGCTGGAATTGCAACGTTGCTTAGCTGGATAGCAGTGCCAGTAGTGACTCGCCAGATGATGGAATTCACGGACTACTTCAAGATGAATGCGGTCTTCACTCCTCCTGTTGTTCTGGATCAGACCCCCGTTATAGCTTTAATCACCTTCCTCCTGCTCACGTTGGTGGGCATGCTGCAGTCCCTTCAGGTGCTGTTCAGCAAGGAGGACTGGAGGTACTCTAACATGATGAGTGGAGTCCAGAAGGATCT
>JALWRB010000245.1 GCA_027077875.1 Candidatus Heimdallarchaeota archaeon | reverse complement strand
CTTGCAAGTAGGAACTCGGAAATTCTTCTTGTCAGTGCAGAGTGGCCAAATACAAGGATCTCACATTGGGTTGCATTGGCTAGAGCGAGAGCAATTGAAAATCAGATATTTGTAATTGCGGTTAACAGGGTAGGGACAGATCCAGAGTACACATACGGGGGAAACTCCGTGATATTCGATCCGTACGGGGAGGCCATATGCCACCTCTCGGATAAGGAAGAGACATGTACAAAAGAGATCGATCTCTCAGTTGTACAGAGGTTCAAGTCACAGTTCGATGTAAGGTCTGACAAGTGGATCCACTAGAGATAACTAAATACTATCTTATCAATGACGATGAGGATAAGCATAAGGAGCATCAGTGGGTGAAGCCAGTTTTTAAACCGTTTGGCGGTCTGGTAGTTTGGATTACGTACGAGGGGGATTCCGATAACAAGGATGAGAACTATAAATGCAGCAAGCCCTATATAGAATATCCAACCAAAGACACCATTTAGTACGGGAATGATGGTCATTGATAGGGCGAATCCGACAAGCACTAGGACAAAATATGCGGCAACCTTCTTGCCATAGAGAACCGCTATCGTCTGCACGCCATACTTTGCATCACCCTTTGTATCCATGATCCCCTTACACACTTCCCTCCCTGTGTTGAGGAAGGCTGAAATAATAAAGAGGTAGATAGAGGCGGTCCAGTTTATGAATGGCCAGAAGTTATCCCAACCACTGGCTGCTGCATCACCGTAGAGGAATGCAGATGTAGCAGTTATACCGACAGTTAAGTTTCCAATAAAACCCATCTTCTTTAACCGAGCATTGTAGCTCAGTGACAGTACGAGGGTGAGAACCATAATAAGGGCGCTTTCGGGGGAGAGAAATGCACCGCTGATGCTCCCTATGACGAAGAGAATAATCATGTAAATGACTGCCTCCTTCTTTGAGACCCGCCCGGAGGGGAGGGCACGATTCGGAGCATTTATCCGGTCTATATCGATGTCTAATAGATCATTGTGGATCATCGCGATTCCTGTGTAGGATGTGGCAACAACAACTGCCAAGACATAGGTTGTTAGAGGGGAATTGGGGTTCCCAAAGAATACACCTGCCAGAGCCATGGCTGATACCATGAACACATTGATAGGTCTCAGTAGCTTGACGTAGTCTATTGCTGTAATTCTGATCAACTTTAGGGATGTATGTGGATTTATATTAATATTCATTCATTCCTTGACTAATTTAATAAGTAGATATAATTGCTTTTCTCACTCGTCTATTCCTGACTTGTACGCATACTTATCCCCTGGAAATTCCCCACTCCTCACCTCAGTAGAATATTTTCTAATCGCATCCTGGACAATTGGCTTAATCTGGGCATATTCTTTCACGAAAACCCGTGCGTAGTCCCCCATCCCTAGCATATCGTGCATCACAAGAACCTGACCGTCACAGTGCTTTCCTGCCCCTATACCAATCGTGGGAATATCGAGTGCCTCTGTAACAATTCGAGCGGCCTCTACCGGAACAGCTTCTAGAACTACTGAGAAAACACCTGCGTCTTGGAGCTTCAACGCGTCATTTTTCAGCTGTTCGACTGCCTTCCTAGTCTTCCCCTGCACCTTCCATCCCAGTTTGTTGTAAGACTGGGGAGTCAGTCCGACATGACCCTGAACGGGAATACCAATCTCGACAAGCGTGCGAATTGTCTGTACATTCCTCCCCGCACCCTCGAGCTTTACCGCATTGGCACCACCCTCCTGTATCATCCTACCCGCGTTCTCAAGAGCTTTGCTCTCATTGATCTGGTAACTCATAAAGGGCATATCAGCGATCACAAGTGCGTTCTTCGTAGCTCGACTGACCATCTCCACATGATATATCATCTGTTCGACCGTAACGGGTATGGGGGTCGGATGCCCCTGAACGACCATCCCCAGTGAATCCCCGACAAGGAATATATCCACGGAATCTGTCTCGTCCATCATGCGAGCGAATGTGAAGTCATACGCGGTCAATTCAACGATTTTTTGACCATCGTGCTTCATCCGTATTATATCGTTGACCAACCTTTTAGCCATACAATTTGGTTGTACTCTATGAGGATAATAGTCTTTTCCTCTGAGCTATTGGTTGAGATTTGCCTCTTTCCGAGCGTAGTAACCTGTCGAATATGCGATAAGATCAAGCTCCTGTGCAAAGCGGAATTCACTACGTAGGTACCTAAAACCAATTACTGCTCCGAATATTAACCCTAGTGGGAATACTATGGATGAGACATTCCAGACCATGTGGAGAAAGACACTTCGCCAGTACTTCGAGAATTTGCTGTCAAGCAACCTCACCTTATACATCCCAACACCTACTCCTGCCAATCCGGTGTAGAGCGGATGCCCGAGAACCTGTATTGCGCCCCTGAGGACAGTCACACCTAGTCCGACAACAAGACCCTCATCAATGGTAAAAATTACACCGTACAGTATGTTCTCTGCAAAGGAGAAACCCGCCCCGACTGCAGAACCGTAGATCAATCCATCAAGGGGACCATCGAAACTCGCATGCTTTGACAGGTAGATCACCATTAACAACTTGCTAAATTCTTCGACTACTGGTGCGATTCCTCCTGCGGACAGAAGGGCAAGTGTATCAGAATCCGCAATCCCACTCTTCAGGATCTCTAGAGAAATCCATGATAGGATGAAGGCTAATAGGGTCGAGAGTATGCCAAGGACGAACGCTAGAGCAATCCTAGAAATGGGTTCAGGCTCTATTCTATCCTTTCGGTAATAGTATATTAAAACAATGAGGGAGAATGTAGCGGACAATCCTACGATTGCTAGCCACTGGTAATTAAATATCAAGTATCATGATTTCCATTTATCGACAAAATATAAGGTCTTCCTCAGAGGGAGAATGAGGACAATTGAAGCTGAATGTCTGAGACCAGATTCGCTATAGACTGCTTGTTCCCCATCCAGCGGGCAAGAATTCCCCCATACTGATGCTGGATATGATCTGCAAGATTCCGGGTCATGTTCTCTATCTCGGGGAAAACGATGTCGCAGATTGAGATGACCATGACATTGGGTCTAGATTCTATTATTAACGTACCCCCTACAGCATTTATCTCTCGTATACCCCCAGATCCAAGGATCTGAGTCTCGTGGAAGACAGAGCTGATAGCAGTGAGGATGCCAGCGAGCAGATGTTGTGAAGATCCATGATCCACATGCGGTCTCTCCACGAAGGTCTGAGTATAGTGGTAGAGAAGTCTTCCGTCAGGGGTCAGAAACATGAATGACGGGATGTTTAATGGGATGAGAAAACGGAGAGATTCTTTCTGGGTATCGATCCAGATACGTACATCCTCAAGACTATCAGGGATCTCATCAGTGAGCGAGAGGAAGAACTTTTTCAACTCATCCAGTTTCAGAGAGATAACTGGAACAATCTCCTTGTCACTACTGGTGATTAGTGAGCGATGAGCAAGAGGGTAGAATTCGAGGAATTCTTTGATGAACTTTTCGAGTACTGGATCTGCGATGATCTCTTCTGCCCCCTCGTTCTGCATTCGATATCTCTGAACAATGAAGGGAACGGTGTCAAGGGCAATGGTCAGAGCCCTCCAAGCCTCCCTCTGTGCCTGAACATAATTGGACGAATACGCATTATAGTTTGCCACGACTGAGAGGTCCTTGCTATACAGCAAACGAGAGTGGGCAATTCCCTCAAGGGATTCAATGACCTTCTGAGACTGGAGACTTGTATCCTCGATCTTGTACGATAGTTGTTTAGCGATCTTGTAAGATCTCTCGGCATCAGGGAATAGTGATTCCTTGTTCAGATGTTCTCCGAGTAGGAGGTACTTCTCGACAGCTTCTTGGATGTATGTCTGGAATGCAGAATGTGAGCCATTAACCAGTGAGTAGTCACCAAGATACGCCAGTATAAGAGATTCTTTTTCCAGATTCCCTAGCTTGCGGTATAATTCCTTGGACTTGGAGAGAAGGGAGATCGCATGGTCTATGTCTTTCCGGTAGAAATTGATTCTTGCCTGATAGTAGTATAGTTCTGCAAGGATTTCATCGCGATCCTCAGACACATTTTCGATCTCTTTCTCAATCTCAACTACAATATTTTCAGCCTCATCGAAATTGAACATATCTAGATTTCGTCGAATGTTAGAGAATTTCTCTTCAACTAACTCATCCACAGGGTAGAATAGATTGATATATTATCAACTTATTGATTCTTAGGATAGGCATTTTTCAGTATTGCGGGATTGGCACTCAGGCGTTTCCTTACAGGTTCAAGGAAGATATTTAGATAGGCAGCCACACCCTGCTTCAAATCAAGTGGATGCAGATCACCGGAGACATATGCCTTCTCAAGGGCAGTGTAATCGGAAAAGCTGATTGTCCCCCCAAATTTCTCCGGTCTCACAATCTCTATATCCTTCCCCATCCTCTCCGCATAAGGAGCTATTACTGTCTTGACGAGGGAGAGAACCCCATTTCCTTCAACCTCTTTCTCAGGGCAGAAAGATTTGTTCATCTTTTTCTTGACAATTTTGGCGGAGTCGTGGCAGTTAATCTTACTCCCCTCGTCAGACGCGCTCATTTTCCCGCCCGTAAGTCCAGGGAGCAGTGGTGTGAATACACATATAGGTTTCTTGTATCCCAACTTTGGAAGTATCTCACGACCAAGCATATAGATTCCCCTCTGATCAATACCACCGAATGCTATATCGGCTTTGAGGTGAGGAACATCAATTGACTGCATGAGAGGGTAGATAAAACTTCCAAGTTTCGGATCATCCTTCTGCCGGACAACCTCAGCACCAGCTCTTCTTGATCTCCCATAAGTAACGATTGAGGACATTCTGAGTAGATCTAATGCGTACTGCTCTTTCAGTTCGAACTCACTGCCAAGGACAAATTTCAGTGAATCTGTAGATACCCCTATTCCTTCGAACAATCCCAGTATCACCTGCTTGTAGTACTCAGATCGGTGCTTCAGTAGTTCGAAAGGACTCTTCATATCGTCGAGATGGGAGTGGAGATCAGCCAATAGGATGGTGAACTCAACACCTGCTTCTAAGAAGTCAGCGATCTTGGTAATGGGGATAAGGTATCCGGTGTGCACCATACCGGTGGGCGCGGTTCCGAAATAGGCAGTTACGTTCCCTCGTTCAAGAACCTGCATGAGCTCGTCCTCGCTCACAATCTCCTGTGTATTTCTTTTAATTCTCTCAAAGGCGTCTTTGGGGTCCACAGGTGATTTGGATTTGAGAGATATTTTAAAACATTGGTCTAACTCATTTCCGAAGCAGCGCCTTTTCGACCGTCTCGAATACCTCCAAGATGATCGACCTACTAGATAGCTCTGAATCAATAGTTGTACGGACATTGTCACACTCGTTCATAGGGTGGATGGACACCCGGAACTCATTATCGTCCACCTCATAGTGAAAGGGATAAAGCCTGCAGGCAAGTGGCTTGAACTCGTGGATACTACAGAGGTTCTCCTCAAGGAACACACACTCGTCCGTGAAGGGCTTTTTCTTCAGGAAGTAGACTTTCTGCATCCCTCTTCCATCATTTGTGGGAATGATCGAGACAGAGTTATCAGCGATAAACTGGAAAGTATCATACCCGTTGTCCTCTATGCGACCTACCTCCTCCTCAGTTACAGGGATAGTGAACTGCTTGCAGCACCTCCCAGTACTTTGACAGGTGAAATCCACTCCGTTTAGAACATGGATATTCTTGGTATTCATGTCTATTGAGCCAATGGGAAGTTCTTTCATAAACTGTAAAAGAGGTGAAGATATTTTATCATTGGGGAATTTCACAAGATATTCCTCCAGATCAGGTATATTTCACGAGTATAGAAGAGCGGGGTTCATGGATAAACGCAATTCGGGGTTATTTCAAACCGAAGAAAAAAAGTATAGAATCATATCAAATGTGTTCTCACTATTCGCGATAGGTCAGAAATGAAAAATGTATAAGGAAGTTCTATTAACGTACAGTCAAGGAAGAGTTTATATATAGCCGAACAATACAGTAATTTAGGTGAGATATCACTCTTAGTGAGATCATTACCTGAGCCGCTTAGCCTGTTGTTTTTATACCACCATAAACCACCTAAACCAAACAGGCTACACTCCATCTACCGCACAAATTATTTTTCAGTACAGCAGTAGATCTAGATGATAACGAAAACCTCTTTCAATGAGGAACGAAGTGATGAAACGTGCAAGTAGAAAAGACAGATCCTGCAACAGGTGGATTCCGATACATTAAGGGACCAATGGATCTGTTCTACTTCTTCAGTGATGAAAAGGCACGGGATTATGCCTCCCAAGCATTGAACTTCTTCCTCCACAACGCAAAGCGCTACGAGGAGAGCCATCCGATATTCAAACGAGTAATTAGGAATCTCCACGATGAAGGTGGCGGGATGGAAGAGCACATTGAACACTTCTTCATTAAGCCAGAAGATCACCTCAATTCGGAGTATAAGGATGTTGACTTCGAGTACCTCAGGATCCTTGAGGGATCGTATGTTGATTCCGTTGAAATGGTTGACAGCCACATCCTCCGAGTGAAAACAAGGATCGACAGAGTAATGTCCATTAATCCCTTCACCCGGTTTTTCCGACAGTTCAAAAACTATGTCGGTCTGATCTCGCAGGAGGCGAGATTCTTCGCACCAAATGGAACGGTCTCGCCACAACACAGGGGAATAGCTGGACTGAGGACAATTGAGAAGGTCCTCCTATCTAGTCTCCAAGGAAAGAGCGGGGAGATTGAAGAGGGGATGGTGGATCTCATTGAACTCCTCATTGACCTCATGGAAGATAACAGATTTATCCACCACGATGATTTCCTCCTTCTAATCCTTGGAATGAACCTGAAACGCAGACTTCTAATCCGTGCAATGAAAGCAGTACAGAATACGGACAGACTGCTGCCACTCTACCAAGAATCCACCGGATGGATGAGGAAAGAGATTCGATTTCTACTGGAGGATGAGCAAATAGAGTCCCTCCACAGAAGGCCAATGAGCAAAGAGCATCCAGAGTTCCCGGCCATAGATATAGAGGGAGTGAAGGAGCAGTTAAGGGAGATATTCCCGATGAGGAGGAACTACGACCGTTTTATTGATCGCCTAGCCGTGACCATGCACCGGGTACGGGAAAACAAGTACTCTATAAAGACGAGAGCACCGGAAGGATATGTCGCAGCCCTTGTTCACACCGTGCCGGGTGATGACGGAAGGAAAGCCATGATACTCCCTGGACAGGATCCTCTGCTCATCAAACCAGTTGCTAGTAATCAGCAGCTCAAGGAGGACAAGCCCCTTGGTTCTGTCTTTGTTGTGTGGATTGCTAAGAGTACCGTGAACACCCTCTCCTACGTTTACCAGTCAAAGAGTAAGAAGCTCTTCTATATCAAGATCCACCACTAGATCGAAGCAGATGTTTATTACGGGTGAAGTCAATCGTCTATCGTGAAATTCAGTCGTGAAGCTTTCGTGGAGAAGGGAGGCTACATCCCTGACAATGATCTCATTACCCTTGTCAATGTGTCGGTAAGACTCGGGAAGCCCCTTCTTCTCGAAGGACCACCTGGCACTGGGAAAACTACCCTAGCAAAAGCCCTTGCTGCAATTTCTGGGAGAGAACTTATCAGGATACAGTGTTTCGAGGGGATCACGGCAGAACAGGTCATCGGAGAGTTCAACTACACAAAACAGCTCCTAGCACTTGAGAAGTCAAAGGGGACAGAGCTTGCAGATCTCTTTTCTGAGGAGTACTTCATCCAGCGCGCACTGCTTCGCGCGCTGCAGTCACAGGAGCCTGTAGTTCTTCTGATAGATGAGATCGATCGATCGGACGAAGAGTTTGAGGCATTCCTACTTGAGGCCCTAGGAGAGGGTCAGATCACCGTGCCTGAGATCGGGACGATTAAGGCTAGATCCACACCGATAATTGTCCTGACGAGCAATAACACCAGACCTCTGAGCTCGGCACTCCGCAGGAGGTCAATATTTATGGCTCTTGAGTACCCTGATCCTATTCGGGAGAAAGAGATACTCAAACTCCACCTCCCAGAATTGGACGATCTATTGGTCGACAAGATTCTGTCCATCGTCAGGAAATTGAGAAGCAATGAGAGAATTGCAGATCCACCTTCAGTAGCCGAGACGATAGAGTTCGCTCAGGCCCTACTGTTCATGGGGGACGTCCTTGAACAGGAGCGTGTGGAAGAGCTCTATGGGGTTCTCCTCAAGTCCAAGGGTGATCTATTCGAAGCGAAGGGAAAGTAGGATGCAGAGACAGGAGTTCATAACGCAACTTAGGCAGCTAGGCTTCAGCATCAGTACAGCAGAGCTTCTCGACGTCATGAGGGTCACAGAATATGCTACGGACATTCATGAGCTAAGGACAGGGGTCAGAGGGGTTCTGTGCAAATCCCTCCCGGAGCAGAAGATCTTCGACATCCTCTTTGACATGTACCTTTCGGGAGGCACACTTGAGGAGAAGACAGCAGCAGAGAGGTTCAAGGAGGAGTTGTTCGATATGATGGAGGGTGACCGTCCACAGGCAGAGAGTCAGATCGACCCCATCAGACTGGGGATCGGGATGCTTGTTGAGAGACAGCTTAGGGGAGTTCAGTCTGATTACAAGCTCGCTATGAAGAAGCTCTTCAACGAGGGAGAGTCAGCAGCAGCACGTCACATCCTTCTCCGGTACATCATGCCAAGCAGCAACACCTTCTCGGATATCCTTCAGAAGAAGGATAGAGTCATGGCAAGTATACATGGCTCTCTCAGGTCTGCCTTTCCTGAGCTCGCGGATTCTGGCATTCAGGCTCTCGAACGAGCGCTCGCGGAGGAGATTAAGGAGATGATGCGATCGGGGAAGAAGCTTGGACTTTCTTCCAGCCTCTCGACTTTGACAATTGAGGACAGACCTATTATTGAACTGGAGGACAGTGTGGAGTTGCAGCATTCTCTCCGCGTCTTTGCCAAGAGCATAGCCAGTAAGCGGAGCAAGATGAAGAAATCAAAGAGGAGGCTCGACATGCGTCGGACAATCAGGAAAAATATACAGAGAGGAGGGGTACTTATCGAGCAGGTCAAGAGGAGCAGGGTGAGAAGCAAGCCAAAGCTCTTGGTCATGACGGACGTTAGCCCCTCAACCATTCATGCATCGAAGCTCTTTCTGTCGATTATCCAGATGGTCAGGAACTTATTCTCTGACATCCACTACTACGAATTCATCGGGAGCCTCATTGATGTAACCACCGAGGTCAGACGATCATCATCCATCCACGATTCAATTGATAGGATACTGCGGAAATGGAAGGAGATAAAGAGGGGGAAGGAGTCCAGCGACTACCAACAGGCACTCAAGGAGTTTGTCGAGAGTGCAGGGCAGTATCTGTCCAGAAACTACACCGTCATCATACTCGGGGATTGTAGAGACTGGCTTGGAGGATGGCGAGATGGCAAGCCCATGAGCACGGATCTGATTGGGTCTATCTGCTCCAAGACGAAGGGAGTGTATATCTTCAATCCTGAACCTGTAGAACAGTGGGATCGAGGGGACAGCGTGGTAAGCCACTACCGTAACAGCGGTGCGGTGGTTCTTGAGACGCTCACCTTAAGGCAACTAGCGAAGAATCTAGAGCTCGTTATCTCTTAGAAGAGTCATGAGTGAATGGTACCCGTCCACGAGGAATCCCGCACCTATCTTCTCGAAATCTGACTTTCCGAAGGCACCAGGGAATCCTAGAACCCTCATTCCCGCACTTATGGCACCTCTACCACCATTGACCGAATCCTCAATTACCACACATTCCTCGGGAAGGACTCCCAATCGCTCTGCAGCAAGCAGAAAAACATCAGGGTGGGGTTTGCCTCTCTCCACCTCTTCAGCCGAGGCGATGACTGAGAACTTATCGAGGAAGCCAACCTCGGTGAGAGAGAATCTGATCTTGGAGAGGGACCCCGAGGACGCTACCGCTAGTGCAATACCCCTGTCTTTGATCTCTTTCAATACCTCCTTAGCACCAGGGAAGCTCTGCAAATTCCCTCTTGCAGAGTCCCGGTACGCCTTTTCCTTCGCCTCGATAAGCGAGGCTAGATCATAATTTTTCACCCCATATTTCTCAAGGTAGTACCCCAGAGAATCCTGAAGTGCCTTTCCGATTATGGGAGTGTAATCAGTCCCGATGTCGATATCGAAATATCTCTCGAACACTGTATTGAGCGCACCACAACTGAGTGCTTCACTGTCAACTAAAACTCCGTCACAGTCGAATATTACAGCCCTCATCCTCTAGTACTCTAGAAATTCTTCGGGAATAAGACCTCTTTGGAAGAGGATTTTTGTCTCATTCTTCCTAAACCTGTGCACCAGCTCACCCTTGGACTCAGGGTGCAGTCCATACTCAGGCATGCAGATGATGACGTCTCCGGTCCTTGTCCACATCCTCTTCCTGTACTTGCCAGGAATACGCACTTGACGGACTTTGCCATCTACACACTTGGTGAGGAGGAGTCCACCACCCAAGAGCTGGATTACCTGTCCGAGGACCTCGCCCTCTTGTGGTAATCTAACTCGGATGACCTCTCCGTCTGCTGATTGTGTTCTATTCTTGTTAGTCTTCCCTCTTCGGTTCTTCTTTGCCATAGTAATTCTCCTAAAGAGTATTAGTCTCTCCAGCTAATAAAACCTTGCCTGAAGACGAAGATTAATCCTTTTTGCCCAAATCGGTAAGAGCATCCTTAATGGAGTAGTCAGGACTGATCGGTCTTGGGAAATCAAAACGGTACCTCTGCTTTCCGACCATAATGTCACAACCTTCAGAGTCGACACCTAGTAGCACTGGGTTCTTGTCATCGGAAAGGTTCTCGAAGTACCTCCTCATGGTATCGACATGGTCGTTGTTCATATGCGTGACAATACCCTCCTCCTCCTCATTGGAGAAGGGATTGGTAGCCATATCTTCCTGCTCCAGCCAGAAGATCTTCCCAAAACCACCAATAAACCTACCGCGCACGAACTTGATATGGTAGAAGTTGAAATCATGTGCCTCAAAGTACCGCTTGGCACCAGGATAGTACCGAAGGTATCGTTTTGCAGAAGGTGAGTCCTTGGGGACTATCTCCGCATCACCAATGATGGTCACACGCCCATAAGCCTGGATATCACCACCCTTGTCCCCCTCGATGACAGTGAGTGCTACCTTGGGGTTTGCGGAAATGTTCTTGGTATGCTGCGCAAGGGTGGATATGAGGATGACTGGATTTCCTTCCCTGTTAATCACGTAAGGAGTGACCGAGCCGAAGGGGTATCCCTCGACCTCCTTCGAATGGGTGGATAATATCCCATAGCTCCTCGAATTGAGAAGTCGCCTTGCGACCTGTCCTTTATCGTATTCGCTCATATTACTGAGTGCAAATATAGTGTTTTTAATACTATGCAAAACAGCATATTTCGAAAGGGAAGCGTCCTTTCTTGTCCTATAATTGCCGGAGATCCAACACCTACAAATACTCTACTGAAATAGTCAGTAATATGAGCGATATGGAATCCAAGAAGCGAGAAATTTTGAACTACCTCCATAAGGTCGCACGTGAAGATCGCATTCTCAGCCAGAGCGAGCAGAAAATAATCAAGCTAGTCGAAGAGTCATTGGACGAGTACGAGAATGAGCTTGAGAAAGCACTTGAGGACGGAGTCATCACCTCGGATGAGAGGGTGGAACTCTACTACAAGAGGATGGATATCTTGAAGGAGGCAATCGCCATCTCACAGGACGATGATATCATTGAGGGGGATGAAGACTCCCTCCTGACCGCATTGACCAAGAAGTTGAAAGAGCTCGGCAAGATGGACTGAGCTATCAGAATTGATTTAATAGAATCGATGGAACACTATCTGTGGAAAGAGAGATTACGACCTACGGCCCTTCGTCCAGTTTCAAGGTAGGGGAACTTCCAGAAGGGTGCCTCAAGTGCATAAAGGGAGAGAAGGTCGTACTGTATACAACGGGATCATGCTCTGTCGGATGCTCCTATTGTCCAATCCCTGAGGATCGTCAGAAAGTCGATGATGTCTTTATCAACGAGAGACCTGTACCACTCAGTGACGACTCGGTTATCTTTGACGAGAGCATGCAGTGCCTTGCAACAGGTGCGGGGATCACAGGAGGAGACCCCATGGAGGTCCCAGAGAGAACTCTCTCATACATACGATCCATCAGGAAGAGAATGGGGGAGGAGTACCACCTCCACCTCTACACCTCAGGGAGATTCTTCATCGGGAAGGAGCATCTCATCGAAGACCTGTTTATAGCAGGGCTGGACGAGCTCCGATTCCATCCACGCAACCTCCGGTCGTACGAGGTCTGGGATATTGCAAAAGAGGCGAAGAAGAGGTTTCCCGACAAGAGCATCGGGTTCGAAGTCCCTGCGATACCGGAGAGGGAGGAGGATCTAGAGAAGTTAATCAGCTTCGCAGACGATGCAGGACTTGACTTTGTCAACCTCAATGAGTACGAATTTACTGACACCAATTTCAACAAGCTCAGCCAGCGGGGTTTTGTCTCTGTCCTGACGAATGCTGCCATTGTGGGATCAAAGGACACAGCCCTCAATGTGATCACGAAAATGAAAGACAGGACAAGCATCTCCCTCCACTTCTGCAGTTCGGGCTCGAAGGACTCTATCCAACTGGTTCAGCGCTACAAGAGACGGGCTTCACAGGTCAAGAGGGAGTTCGACCTCATCACCGAGGACGGTCTTCTTCAGTACGCTGTGATCTCGGCAGAGAGCAGAGAGGACTTCGACCTCCTCCTGTCCTTGCTGAGGGAGGAACTCGAGGTCGAAGAGGAGATGATGCAGGTCTTCGAGAAGGAGATGCTAGTTGAGACTGCGGACTACATAGCTGCCATGACCATCGATGATATCAGAGAGATAGTGGACGTCGATGCGGAGATCCAGACCAGATTCCCGATAGACGACAGTCCACTAGTCAGTTCAGACCCGCTGTGACTACTCCATCGAATGCGCGACAGAGCTGAATCTGTATCGTCCGAGATGTAATGATGGAACGGTATTGAACATGAACATCCGGCTGTCCTTTCCGACAGAGATAACATTTCCAGGTTCGAGTGCACGAACGAATGACTCAGTGTACCGAAGATTCCTCACTGCACCAGCTAGTTCCCCGTCCTTGATGTGGTAGAGTCCGTTCCTTGTCAACCCAGTAAGACCTCCACGCCTCCTGTCTGTGAATCGGTTGTACCAGAAGCTCTTGACATAAAGCCCGTCCCCCACCTCGGCAATCTGCTCCCTCACACTCTTCACTCCACTCTCCATAACAGCAGAGCCGAGGAAGGCACCACCGAAGAAACCACCTCCTGCATTACCTGTGGCCTCGTTCTTATCACCGAGGTACTTGGCAGCTGTGAATGAATCATAGGGGATGAACTCCAAAGAACCCTTATGCACGAATACCCTGTCCTGCGTTGGGACACCCTCACCGTCGAAAAGTCTCGTGAAGAAGGCCTTCGAGGGCGAGCGGGGAAGGTCATGGAGCGATATCTTCTCATCGAAGATCTGATCGCCTAATCTGTCCGATGTGAACGAGGTACCCTCGTGGAAGCCAACAGGTCCTGTTCCAAATTGAACGAAATTCATCAGGTCGGTCACTGCCCTTGGTCCGAGGACGACCTCATACTCTCCCGGCTTGAAGTTCTTCAGCGTGAGCGTGTCCACTGCAGTCCTCGTGGCTTCTCTAGCGAAGGTCTCAAAGGAGGGGGCGTCGTACCTCCACTGTGTCTCCTCCTGCCCGTAACCCCTGCTCTCCGGGGGTCCAACAATGGCATTGACCTTAAAGTAATTCCCTGAAGAGGAGCTCTCGACGTCCGTACCCTCCGTGTTAAGAATCCGTGAGAATGTGGTCACGGTCGAGGAAGTCCCTGCGACGATCACGTCGGGGTTGATCTCCTCCGCGGCGTTCACAGAAGCGATTACCGAGTCCGCCCTTTCATCGGTCGTCCAGACCTTCGCCGACAGGTCGATGAGCTCGCTCTGCCGGGGAGAAGGAAAGCCTTGGTCGAACTTGTTGGGCGGGCTACTATTCAGCCCATCCTCCGCCTGCTTCATAAGTCCTACAAGGTCGTCAACAAGCGTGGTATTCGCACTCGCTCTCCGCCCATCCTTGTACAGTACGAGGCTGAACGATAGTGTGCTCAGATCATGGTGCTGCGTCACCTGAGAAACGGCGAATCGAGTAACACCCTCAAGCCTGACGTTCCCCGACACCTGAGCCTCATACCCCTTCTCCCGGGCCATATAGAGGAGCTTTTCGACACCTGTATCCAGCGTTGGGAACGGGTCACCGAACTCCCCGAGGTCTATGATAGAACGTGGGTCCCAGCTCATTCCTGCACCACCCCTATTCTGACATTCCGGAACCTCGTTGGAGACGCACCGTGTCCGGTGTACATTACCTGTCCAGGCTCACCCTTACCGCAGTTGGGAGTGCCATACATCTGGAATGACTTCTCGTCAGCCACAGCATCTGCACTGTTCCAGAACTGCGGAGTGATCCCGGTGTAGCTGGGCTTCTTGATCAGTCCGGTGATCTCCCCGTTCTCCACCCTCCAACCGATCTCCATGCCAAACTGGAAAGAGAGTCTCAGGTCGTCTATACTCCAGCTGACGTTTGTGTCGAAGATGTAGCCGTCCTTTGTGTCCTCGACCATCTCGTCGTAAGACCAGTCACCGGGTTTGAGATTGATATTCGTCATCCGGATCAGAGGCATCCGGGCATAGTTCAGGGAGCGAGCAGAGCCTGATGAACGTTCCCATCCTTTGAGCGGAGCAGTCTCGCGGGAACTGAGATATCCTACCAACCTCCCTTCGTCCACAAGGGTAGTCTTCTGAGCCTGCACACCCTCGTGATCATAGTAGAAGGTCCCTAGACCACGGGGATGTGTGGCATCTCCGTAGATCGTGATCAGCTCGTTACCGAACATGAGCTCGTCCACAAGGTGTGGCTTCATGAAGGAAGTCCCCGCGAAGGCCGCCTCGTAGTCATATGCACGATCCATCTCGAAGCCATGCCCGTTCTCATGAAGCTGCAGCATAAGCTGAGATGGTTTGATGATCACGGTAGCGTCATTCCTCGGAGGGCAGTGAGGAGCTTCCAGTAGCTGGAGAGCCTCCGTGGTCGCTTTAGGAGCTATGCTCACGAGATCGATCTCCTCGAAGTACTCGTAACCCGCTGTTGCGAAATTTCCCCTGAACGACGCAGGATAGCTCCGCCTCTCTACATTAGAGCCCTGCACTGCCAGTGTATCTACTCCGCCGCCAGTGACGTAGATCTTCTGATCTATTCTTGTCCCCTCGGAGGTCCACAACACCATGTGATCAGTCCAAGCCGAGAACACCGCGTTCCTCGCCTTGATCCGAGGGTCGTCTAGATCCGCTGCCTTTGACGCGTCCACAAGGATCGAGATCGTCTCCTCAAGAGGCTGGGTCAGCGGGTCCTTCCTGATGGGGGTCTGCACCCTGTCCACATGCACAGGCTCCTCCGCCAGAGTTATCGGTCTCTTCATAGTCCTTCCTGAGGCCCGGGCGACCTTGAACGCCCTGTTCGCGATCTTGTCGATTGACTCCCTCGAAATGATGTTGGATGCGGCGAAGCCGTATCCCCCATCCACGAGCATCTTGATTCCGATACCCTGTGACTTGGACTGGGAGTTCCCTTCGAGGTCACCATTCTTTACATTGAGCGACCGCGAGTCCCTGCTCATCCATTTGACATCAACGTACTGCACCGCGTAGGACTGTCCCTTCTCCAGCGCATAAGCCATGATGTCTTCGTCGATTATGCTTGACACAGGACTGAGTGGAGGTATGGAATTATAACTTCATCCTTTCTCCCAAAAAGGGAGATTTATATCTCTGGATTTCATGGATAGATCAGGTAGTGGTTGTATTTATCGACAATTTTGATGACCTAAGAGAACGGATTAAAGGAATAGACTACTCGATCATGTCGCTCATGGCACAGCGTATCGCCCTAGCAAAACAGGTGGGGAAGCTTAAGCAGCAGGCGGGACTCCCCGTGAAGAACTTCCAGGTGGAGAAGCAGGTGTACGACCGCATCCGGAAGTACGCCGATGAGTTCGCACTCGACCCCGTCATGTCAACCGAGATCTACGAGAGACTGATTGAGCAATCGGTGGAGGTTCAACTGTCCAGTATGACCTTCGAGGGCAGTGGCAGGTGCCTAGTCGTCGGGGGTCTGGGAGAGATGGGTAACTGGCTCAGAACATTCCTTGAGAGCACAGGATACGCCGTCGACATAGTGGACACCGCAATCGACTCTGTGCTCCCGCAAAGCATAGACCACGACTACGTCTTCATCGCCACGCCTTTGCACACACTGCCAGAGGTGATAGAAGACGTCTGCAGCAGATGTGTGGAAGGGACTGTGGTCTTCGAGGTAGGGTCGCTCAAGTCCGACATCGAGGAGCTGGTGGTCAGGATCAACGAGGAGGGCGTGGAGCTCGTCTCCATCCACCCGATGTTCGGCCCTGGTGTTAGGCACCTCTCGGGGAGGAACATCCTGATCTGCGTGCACTCAGGGAGGGACGAAGAGATCATAAGCAAGGTCGAGGAAATCTTCGGCTCTACGCTGGCAAATCTTGTCCCTGTTCCCCTCGAGGAGCACGACAACCTGATGCTGTACTCACTCGACCTGTCCCACTTCCTTAACCTGCTCAACGGACGAGTTCTGCTCAACTCCAGCTACGGGATAGATAAGCTCCTAAGCTCCGCAGGAACGACCTTTCTCAAGCAGTTCGCCACCACCGTCGAGCTCCATGAGGAGAATCCCACACTCTACTACCACATCCAGAGGATAAACAGGCAGAGAGGAGTGCTCTTCGGGGAGATCCGCGAGGCGGTGGACTCCCTGATATCGGACATCGAGGCGGAGAGTCTTGATGGCTTCATCCAAGAGATGAGGAGGGCAAGACGGTTCCTGAAGGGGGAGGAGTAGTTGAAAATTCTGTCCCTGAACGTCAACGGGATACGTGCAGCCCGGCGCAAAGGGTTGGACGGCTTTCTCAGATTGGTCGACCCAGATGTCATCTGTCTGCAGGAGATCAGGGCAACCCCTGCTCAGATCGGAGAGGGCTTCCTCTCCGAATACTACAGCCACATCCATCCCGGCTTGAGGAAGGGGCACTCTGGTGTGGCGACATACACCAAGCTGCAGAGTGAGGAGGTGAGCAGCTGGGATGGGAGATTCCTCCAAGTGAGTCTGGATGGGATACTGTTGAGCAACAGCTATGTACCCGCGGGTTTTCCCTCCAAGAGGAAGGGGAAAGTAGAGGCCCTGAGGGAGAAACTGGACTACCTCGACCGACTACGGCAGGAGATCCAAGGTCGGAAGTGGCATGTCCTTGCCGGTGACTTCAACATCGCCCACACGGATTTGGACCTGCACTACAACTCGCGTTCGGGGGTCCCGGGCTGCACCCGCGAGGAAGCTGAAGCGATCAGCTCGTTGGGTATGGTCGACAGCTTCAGGGAACTCAATCCGGGAGTAAAGAGGTTCACGTGGTGGTCCTCGCGCACTAAGGGGGAGGACAAGGGCTGGCGGATCGACTACATCTTCACTTCACAGGATCTAAGACCTATGATCAAACGGGCTGACATCCTTCCCAACGAGGTGAGCGACCACGCAGCCACAATTCTGGAGATAAGAAAATGAGTACATTCAAACCGATGTAAACTATTCTACCGTAATAGACTGTGAAGTTGATCCTTCAATTACCACCAAATACTCATTGTCCAATATATGAAGCCTTGGTTGATCTGGTCTCCCTATTTGTAATTCTAAAAACCACGTAAATCAGGGACACAACTATGAGAATGTCAAAACTCGCTACCCCCCATTTCAGCGAATTGAAGAAACGACTGGAATCTTCCAAATAAATTTCAAGGTTAGATAAGAACAATACTATTCTAGAAACAATAGTCAAGAAGATAGCAATTATAACAGGAAAAGCAAGTTTGGGAACACCTTTGTATTCGTATTTACTGTCAAAGGACTCTCGACCACCAACTGAATCGAGTGATCGAAAGAAGACATAAGTCGTGAGTAAATAACAGCTGGATATATACATCAAACCACTGAATACAAAAAGGGAATATGTATTCAATGAGGTTTTTCCAAAAATATCATCCCCACCTTTTGTGATGTAGAGTCCAATAGACAGAAAAGATGCGATAAGGTAGGCTACGAGCAACAAAAAGAGTGAAGAGAACATAATGATTAGGGCACTGGTAGACCTTTTTGTCTTAGGTTTGAGTAGAGCCTTTCTACTCACGAGTAGCACTGACAGGAAATTGGGAAAAACGAAGGCCATCAGAACAATAAATGTGTAGAAATCAAATGATAGTACAAGGATCAGGAGAGAGAATACAGCAAGATACCGCTCAAAGAACCGTGGATCCTTAAGCACTTGGAAGTTCACCCTGACAAATGCAAGGAGGACCAGCATCTCGGCAAATTTGACAGGGACATTCAACCAGCCTAAAAAGAGTGGATAGAGGAGAGTCAGAATTCCCATCACAAGGGCTAAAGTGCTTGAAAACATTGACACTGTCTTTAGAAAATCGGTCATAGATCACCACTACCTATTACATGCCAAGGCAGTACAATGATAAGGGACATAATGAATTTTACCCTTATTATTTTCATATTTCCCCCTCC
>JALWRB010000244.1 GCA_027077875.1 Candidatus Heimdallarchaeota archaeon | reverse complement strand
TAATGAATCCTATGAATATTGTCGCGTGGTTTTCCTTATGTGAAGGTGTCAACATTTTCAGAAAAAATCTTCTTCACAAATTCCGATGATATGTCACCATAGTTCTCCTCGAATATTCTCACGATCACGTCAAGAGGAACGTCAGCGTATGTTCCATGATCTTTTATGTACTCTACATGGGGGTTCCCATCCTTGTCCACGGGACTCAAAAGAGCATCGTTCTCCCCGTCGAATTCAGGGGTGATAAACCTGTGAGCATCGCACGTCTTCCTGTCCAATGCAGGAGTAGCCTTTACCCATTTGCCATCGATGTAAAGCTCTGAGTAACAATGTGATGCCATGACATTTGTACCCCAGAGTTCGACAAGCTCAGGTGTGAGTCTATGGTTAATAAAGTCCACAAAGTGGAGACGTGACGGAATTCCAACAGCTCGAGCAAGGGTGCAAAGTGTCACCGCTTTGGGGATACAGAACGAGTTGTCTCTTCTCAGCGTCGTGCTCGCTTTGAATAAGTCGGGTGACACACCAACCCCTTTGATAGAGTACTTGGTTGAATCCCTCACGTACTCAAAAATTCTTACCGCTTTTTCCCGATTATTCATTCCTCTCAGATTCAATTGCTGAATTGTACTCTGAACCTCAGAGGAGCTTATATCGAGGAATTCCGTCTCTGCCAAATACTCGAGCATGAGTTATAATTTCAATACAATCTTTTTATTAGTCTTCATTGCGGCACCAGTTGCATGTTAGAATAAGTAGTATTGATCCCTATTATTTAGGATTGGAGTGGTCTACTACTCTCTGAAACAAGGGATCAATCGACTAGGGACAATAATCCCTTTTTCTCGATTGTTCAATGAGATCCGTGTTAATTCAACGTATCCAACTTCTCCACCGCACACCATTGAATATTATTAATTTTCGAGAAATGAGTCTAGACTGACCGCTAAGATTATTATCTACCATCTCTTCGCTCTCTTAGATGGAAGACTATGCAGACCTCGCAATCAAGAGCATATCCGACAATCAAGGATTTCAGCTCGCGCAGGTGAGGTTCGTGAATATACGGCAGGAGAATATCAACTACAGGATGGGGTTGCCATTCCAGAGCAATCGATCCTTTAGCCAAGGTGTAGCAGTAAGAGTAAGAGCAAATAACGCATGGGGTTTTGCAGCCACAAATCTACTTGACAAGGAGAGTATCATCAGCACTGCTAAGAACGCGTGGAAGATTGCACTGGCATCTGCCAATGTACCTAGAGGTCAACAGGTGACACTTGCTGAAGAACCAACGTACAAGGATGAGTACTCAGTAAGAATTGACAAGGATCCGTTCAAGATGGACTTCGAGGAGAAGGCATCCATCGTACAAGATGCTAATAAGCTGAGCTTTTCCGAGACTGATCTTGTCAGGGACTCCATGGCTTCCTATAATGCCAGGGATCTCAACATCCATTTCTTCAGCTCGGACGGGAGTGACATCAAGCAGAGAATACTCATGATAGGTGCAGACATATCGGCTATAGCAGTCGGTACTGAAGGACCGCAAAGGAGGGCGATGGACATGAACATGACGGGAGGATGGGAACTTGTTGAGCAATTTGACCTCATGAAGCAGGCAGAGCTAGTCAAGCGAGAATCAATCGAGCTGGCAACCAAGGCGGAGAAGTGCCCGAAGGACTACAAGGGAACTCTCATTCTCGACCCATGGCAACTCGGTCTCCAGATCCATGAATCCACAGGACATCCCACAGAACTCGATAGGGTACTGGGATATGAAGCTGACTTTGCAGGGACCTCATGGATGACTACCGACAAATTGGGGAACTTGCAATATGGCAATGAACTTGTGAACATCACCCAAGATGCAACAATCCCTGGCATACTTGGGCACATCAAGTACGATGACGAGGGAGTTCTCGCCAGACGAGTACCTATCGTCAAAGAGGGGATATTTGTTGGGTACCAGACCGACCGGGAGCATGCTTCACTAATCGGGCAGGAAAGATCCACGGGCAACTCAAGAGCGGACAATTACAACGATGTTCCCATCATCAGGATGAACTCGATGAATCTTGATGCACCTACTGGTGATGAGGGCTTCAAGGACATCGACGAACTTATAGCAGATACCAAGGACGGTATCTACGGGATTCGATATAAATCCCACTCAATTGATGACAAGAGGCTAAACTTCCAGTTCTCCACCCAAATCGGATACAAGATAGAGAAAGGCGAGATTGTCAAGACTCTGAAAAACATTTCCTATCAGGGGATCACGCCCGAGTTCTGGGGGTCGGTCTCTGGACTCACACGCGAGTTCGAGCTCCACGGTCATCCAAACTGCGGGAAGGGAGCACCAAATATGCAAACGGGATATGTGACGCACGGCGGTCCTTGGACAAGGTTCGAGAATGTGCACATGGGGATAGCGTGATCAAGATGGTAGACATAAAGACATTCGATGAATTAGCAGAGATTGCCAAGGAACTCCTGAGCGAAAGCAAGGCACAGGGAGCAGACGCGGCCCAAGTGGCAGTGTACAGCAATGAGAACATCGCCACAAGGTATGGGGAGAAGCACATTACCCAGAATACCCTGAGGAACACCACAGAGTTCCAATTACAGCTACAGATTGGGAACAAGGTCGGGAACTACGGTGGAACGATGCATGAAGATCGGATCAAGGAAATGGTTAACGATGCCATCACCCTAGCTAGGTTTTCTCCGGACGATCCAGAGTTCCCTGGATTCATCCAAAAACAGCCTGACTATCCAGACCTTCCATCACGCATGGTAGAGTACACACCAATGGAGATCTCAGACCAAGTTAAACTTGCGATCGAGAACGCAGAGATCAACTCAGACATCGTATCGGTAGCAGGGAACCTGAACTACAACACGGGTAGATTTGTCCTGATGAACAGCTATGATGTCATGGCACGGAGAGAGGGATCTACAGTCTCGGGAATTATCAATGTGGCTGCTTCCAAAGGTACTGGTGAATCGAGATCATCTTCCTCTGTCGCAGGAGTGAAATTCGAAGATCTCCAGATAGAGAAGACAGCACAAACGGTCGCCGATAGGGCGTATCGTGGTCTGAATCAAGGAGAAATCGATGTCGGGGGATACGAGACAATATTCGGTCACGAAGCAACAATGGAGCTCATGTTCCATATGGGTCTAGCAACTTCATCCAGTATGTTGATCAATTACCAGAGTCCGTTCAAGGACAAGCTAGGAGAGAAGTTGTTCGACAAGAGGTTCACCATAACCGATGCCGTATCAGACCCTGATCACTACGCCTCTCAAAACTTCGATAGAGACGGAGAGCCAAGCTATGACATCACATACATAGAAGAAGGGGTGGTGAAAGAATTCGCGTACAACAGGCGGAATGCGAAGAAGTTGGGTGTAGAGACCAATGGCAGGGCAGTTGGAGGTTTCGCCATGTTCCGATCTCCGTCCATCAGACCGGGGAATAAGTCGGAGGAGGAGCTGATTGCATCGGTGGACGACGGGGTCTATATCACTAGCCTCTGGTACTGTAATTTCGTGCACATGCCCGACTCTACGATCACAGGATTGACCAGAGATGGTCTATTCAGGATCAAGAATGGGGAAATTGTCGGATCATTGAAGAACATGAGGTTCACTGATTCTATGTACTCGATGTACAAAGAAGTGGAACCTGCAAATGATGTGATACAGAAGCTCCACGGTACCTACGGAAGTATCTTCGGTTTAGCAGGGAAGATCCCAACTCTGAGATTGGGAAACTTCAATTTCTCCAGTAAGGGAAAGCACTGATAATACGACTAGGGATCATTTTTCATAAAACACATTATTCGGAGTATCTCTTAACCTCACCATCAACCGAGTGGTATCCAAGAGGTTCTCCATCGGTTCTAACTCCAAGACCCTGAAGGGAGCGTGTGACATAGTTGAAGTATGCAACGATTTGATTGAGGTCGAGGATACCTGCGTCAGACAGACCTACATCCCTCAATGGAACCAGATCTTCTTCGACCATCTCTGCAGGTCTCAGTGTTAGCTTAATTGCGTAATCTACAAAAGCGCGTTCTCGTGGAGTCAAGCCATCGCCACCCTCTACGGCAGACTTGGCCAACCTTATCGCCTCCTGTTGACTGCCCACTATATCCGCCAAGCCCGTCCCGTGGTGGGCGACACAGTACTCACATCCATTCAGTGTTCCCACAGTAACCGCTACAAGCTCCCTCTCCCTCTTGTCTAGCTCGTTGGGTTCTGAGTGAAGAGTCGATCTGTAGAGAGCAAGATGTCCCCTCATGGTCCGGGGTCTGAGGCTGTGTACCTTCATTACATTGTCCACGTGTCCCTCTGGACTTTTCAGGCTGGAGTAGAGCTTCTTGAGGTCACCCGTGGCCTCGTCTGTGTCAATGACTTCTATCCACGTCATTGAGCTGTCATTGTTGTGTAGGACTTTAATGTTATCGTGGGGATGAATCCGCACGTCTCCGAAGAACAGTTAGCGTGGCAATGAAAGGGAGGAGAAGAAATGGCACATTGGACTCTGTTGTGGAGAAGTTCTGACTTACTAGCCTGTCGAGTGCACGTACGCCGATGTATAGAGTGTACCCTTTAATCTGGGCCTGCTCCTGTACATAGGAGATTGCGTCTGGGTCAGATGTGTACTCGACAAGTAAGACAGGTTTATTGTCCCCAATCAGCAGGTCAAGCAGGTTCTCACTGTACTCCCTCTCATCAGTTTTATGGGTGATCCCATCCTCCTCAAGGTAGAGGTCCTCCTTACCTATAGCGTCGATGACCTCCCTGTACTCATCATTCTGAAGTAGACCCTCCCCGTTCTGCGGGATGATCAGAAAGTCAGATCCAGCCTTCTGCCTCGTATAATTGGAGATGTTAGAGACGAATTCGATCATTAACTGTGGGGCCTCAGGAACTGAATCTTCGTAGAATTCGTACGCGTCAATGATATCGAGATAGACTCCGTCAAATCCTGCAGAGATTATCTTATCGAGATAGCTAAAGATGATAGTCTGCCACTCAGGATCCCAGTACTTCACCTTGTAGTTCCCCTCCCAGTCTGGGTTCTCCCCGTCCATCCACACAGGGGGAGAACTCAACCAGCTCTCGTCAAAATAGTATCGATA
>JALWRB010000243.1 GCA_027077875.1 Candidatus Heimdallarchaeota archaeon | reverse complement strand
AGGGAGATACTCCGAGCTGTTCAGCACCTACTTCTCATTCCAGGTGTCAGACCTGAGGATCAAGGCCTGACAGCTGCGGCATTGTCCATCGTCAAAATCTCACTTGCTGGGTAATCCATCTCAGAATCCCGTATATCCCAGAAAGATACCTGTTGTAATTCAAGGCGATAACCTCTTAGATCGACAAAACACTAGCAGAAGATAGTCTGTGACTTACGGTATCCTGCCCATACAGGTGGTTGCTGCGGACAATATATCTCAATTTAGTCTAGAGCGCAACAGTGCCTGCACTGCAAAATATGCAGGTTTTGGTCTGAACTCAGAATCAAAAAGCAATGGCCAATCCTCGTCCTGATCAAGCCAGTCCGCATTTCCTCTGTTGATATAATGGTATTTGTCGGACGACCCCCATGTTGTGACCCCTCCACAGTCGTCGGCATCTAGGCACATTCTAAATACCTCTACATAGATATCTGCCTGCGCAGCGAGTTTTTCTTCAGATACCCCTTTCTTGTCACTGTTGATGGTGACATCGAGTTCGGTTATGAACACCTTCAGGCCGAGGTCGTTGAACCTCCTCATGACACCAGCAGAGTACGTCCAGTCTATGTCGTACTTCAATGAGAGATGTCCTTGGAAACCCACTGCATCGATGAGACCTCTGTCATTTAACATTGAAGCGACGGAGTAGGTCTTATCGACCTTGTTCCCGATATCCTCCTCCACCCCAATCAGGTCGTAGTCATTCAGGATGAGCGTGACTTCTGGATCGGCTGCTCGGGCGAATTCGAAGACCTTACGGACCCAATCGGTCCCTAGGTTGTCCACAAGGAAGCCTTCTCTGTAGAGATCCGATGTGCTGTCATCATTGCTCACCGCCTCATTCGCGACATTCCATTCAGTGACGACACCCGGGAATTCGGTTCGGTAGTGGGTCATGATGTCGGTGATATATTCCTCAATCAGTGCCTCCACCTCAGCTCCTGTGTAGTTCCCGTCCTCCAGCCAGTCAGGGATGGTATCATACCACACGAGATGAGTCGCACGTAGTGTCTTGTTGTTGTCCCGGGCGTATGCCGCTACCTCATCGGCCCATTTGAAATTGTATTCCTTCGGTGATAACCATATTGCGTCCATGGAGATTACATATTCGAATGATAACTCGTCATACTCATTGGTGATCAGCTCATTGTATTCGTCACTGTCTGGAGATAACTTCCATGTGTAGTGATGTATTGCGGCACCAATACCTATACCCAACTGTCCCCCATAGTATCTTAGTGGTTTCCCAGTTGCATTGTAGTCGGGGTCACTCGGTCCTCCAAATCTGTTGTCAAGAAATTCGTCGACACCGAACAGCCCGAATGCATACATCAGGAAGATAGATCCTACCAGAAGTAAGATGATTGAAATTGCCTTGAGCAGGACAGCCCATTTCATGTCAATAATTACTTTGCTCGTTATATTAAAGTTGCTAGAACCGAATTTTCAATCGATTAGTCAAGTGATTGCCATGGCTCCCGATGTACACTTGTACGAAGTCCCTGACAAACCGTGAAATACCCCGCTTCATCAACCTCATCTATGGATCGTACCGTGCTCGCGGGGATTAACTGGAAGGGTGCTTCCGTCCTCCCCGTCATGCTTGTACTCCTGATGATCTCGGTCGTGCTCACCGGGACCACCAGCGTCTTCTTCATGCTCTCTCTCTTCCTCAGCTGGGTACTGGGTGTCCCGCTCATGATCCTCTCCTTAGGGAACTCCGTCCTGACTACCGAGGATCGGTCGTACCTGTTGCTGAAGAGGTTCGGCCCCTTCACCTATTCCCGGGTGAAGCTCCCGAAGATCGAAGAGGTCCTGATCAGGTCGGTGGTCAGGAGATCGCAGTCCAGCAGACGAGTGGTCTCGGAGACTCTCTTGGACGATGGGTTCGGGAGGCGTGAGGTGGTCACCTCGGGGAGCGACGCCCGTTGCTGGAGGGCCGCGTTCAGGGCCTGGCAGTTCACGGGTGCTCCGATCAGGGACAGGACGCTGGTCGGAGGGAGGGTGTACCAAGGAAGGATCTCCGAGGTGCTCTCGGTTCAGAGAGAGCGAACGGTGGACGTACCTCGCCGGCTTAATCCAGTGGAGAAGTTCCAAGTGTTCTCGCTGCTCGTCGGGATGGTCGTCATCTTCGCCGTGAACCTCGGAGGCTACGACCCAGTGACGGTGGTCGTGATCTCCGTACTCGAGGGAGCCCTCCTCCTTGCTCTTCTGGCCACCTCGTTCAAGCTTCTTGCCCGCAGGGTTGTTCTCGTGGACAGCAGTGGTCTGGAGATTGTCTCAGAGGTGCTGGGGATCAGGCGGAGCAGGCGTATTCTCAGCGAGGAGCTCTGGGATGTCGTGATCAAGCGTCCCGAGCGTAAGGAGACGTCGGGCTCGTTCAGACTCGGAGTGAGTGAGACCGAGGTGGCCGTCAGGGCAGGTGGCGATGAGTACTCAATCGGCAGATTCACCCGAGAGGAAGCAGAGTCGGTGTGGGAGCAGATCACCGGTAGATCGGTGGACGATGCAGAGCAGTAGTGAGTCAATAGTCAGAAGTGAGCTGCTTCTGCGCGATGCGGTTCTACTTCCGGCAGCAATCAAGACACGATGATTCAAAAATTTTTTTAACCCATACCCTGCTCTCTCCCTATGGGAATAGGTAGGTTAACCTTTTTACTACTCCTTGGGATACTGTTTATCCCAATCACGACGGGGGGGAACCCCTTAGCAACTGCGCTCGAACCGAATGTGCCAACCGCGGATCAGGTGGATCTGTACAATGTGACTTCCACTCCCGTGGGCATGGACGGAAAGTACTACTACTTCACAAATAACCTGACGCTGAACTTCACCAACACAGGGGAGTACGTCTATATGGCCGTGGCCTTCCAGCCGACAATTACATTCATGAACGGGGAGAATCTCACCAAG
This sequence comes from Candidatus Heimdallarchaeota archaeon, assembly GCA_027077875.1. Classification (GTDB taxonomy): domain Archaea; phylum Asgardarchaeota; class Heimdallarchaeia; order Heimdallarchaeales; family Kariarchaeaceae; genus S139-21. Next base: position 15,920 of record JALWRB010000243.1, on the reverse strand, counting down.
TCGTACTGGGACGTGGAGGGCAGTATCGAATTCAGAATGTCCGACACATTCGCTGAGGTGGATGTCGTGCTCTGGTTCCACCAGTTCACGGATATGCGCTCTACGCTGTCGTCCGATTCGAGGACTCCAGCATCGATCTCAATGACCCTGACCAAATTGAGGAAGGGGAGCACCAACTACCTGAAAGCACCGGTTGAGCTCTTCAGTCTGCCCTATGACGATGTGGTCTTCTCCAAGCCCGGATCCATGAAATCGGTCAACTATCACTTCATGGACGAGACGGACGACGGTGAGTTCGACTTCATCCTTGTGAACTCTTCCGTACTCCCTCATCTCTCCACGACATTCACCGTGACACTGAGAATCAATGTGGGTATCAAGGAGACATGGGTCGACCTCGATGTGCCCATGGTCTCAGGGGATCTTACAGTGGTAACTGCGAGGTTTAACAGGACGGACATCTTTCCGGACGGGTTGCCTGACGAGACCTACTTCGCAGCGACAGCCACACTTACTCTGGACGGGACATTCGTCGACATGAAGAAAAAGTGGTCGGAGAATTTCGCACCTGCGGACGAGCCTGTGACGGAGTATACGGAACCCGTCACATCATCGGAAGTCCTGTCATCCTCCGAATCCTTGGACCCCAGCTCGGACACCAACTCAGACTCAACCGAGAATAGTGTTCCACTCCTTGTCCCCATTTTTCCTCTTGCCATCATCTTGCTCAGACGCAGGAGCTATAGGATATAGAGAGACTTCACATTCTGGCATGGGTCAAAAATATTCTACCCTTGAGGTCTAGAAACTGGAAAATACAGGCTCTGCATCCTCATAAGTGTTGATCGTACCCTCAAGAACAAGAATCTTGGACAATCACAGAGAAAAAAATATACACTGGTTTCAGCTCCAAGCGATGAGGTTTTATAAATGGAGTGTTCCCGTAGATCAAAGGGAAAATCTAGATTCTAGACGGGGAAAAGAGGGGCTGGAGACGAAGAATTCCCTGCGGTTACAATGAAGGATTCTAGTGATACTAGATTGAAAGCAGAGCCAGAACTCTCGGGAACTCTCTCCCCCTTTGAGTTACAATGAAGGATTCTAGTGATACTAGATTGAAAGGAGCACGTGGTAGACAGCGAGGTTTGAAAACGTGACGGTTACAATGAAGGATTCTAGGGATACTAGATTGAAAGACCTCATACCCTTCAGGGGGTGGTTCTGTGGGTACGGTTACAATGAAGGATTCTAGGGATACTAGATTGAAAGATGGAGACGTTGCCGATATTGTGCGTGTCGTTGATCGTTACAATGAAGGATTCTAGTGATACTAGATTGAAAGGGAGTGTGGCACGTACCACGATCTTCCAGTACTCGGCAGTTACAATGAAGGATTCTAGTGATACTAGATTGAAAGACCGTGCAGAAGAAGGTCAACATCGGCTACGTGTCCACGTTACAATGAAGGATTCTAGTGATACTAGATTGAAAGAGCCCAAATAGACGCACGTAGTTGTCAGCATCTGTCGGTTACAATGAAGGATTCTAGTGATACTAGATTGAAAGCTTGACCAGTCCTTAGATCCAAATATCTATATGCCCCCGGTTACAATGAAGGATTCTAGTGAAACTAGATTGAAAGACGAAACAAAACAGTGCATGGAACAATTTTATGAGGTTACAATGAAGGATTCTAGAGACACTAGATTGGAAGCCCACGCTCAGACCTCTCATCAAGAACATTCTCACGTTGTTATAATAAAGGGTTCTACTCTAGATAGAATGCGGTCGGATAGATCCATAAACCTCTCTCAAAGCACTATGAACCACAGTTCTGATCTCCTCAGGGGTATGATCCGGAGTAAGGTATATTGTTTTTAGTTCACGGTCAAGATAACACGTCGAGAAGCAAATGTGCAACTTTGATTGGGTGATATACAACCTACCTAATCTCGGATTATTCAGCAAGACACTTGACAGCACTTGCAAAATAGCTCGACAAGAGATGCCCTCATCAATGTCAAAATACTCTCCTTCATAGGTATCAATATCTGTATACTCGCCTCTAATCTTACGAAGTCCCAGTCCTCTTTTCAGGTTCTCATGTAGGTCATCCTTCAATAAGAACATCGAAATTTGCATGATTGCAATCATTCTCTCCTGACCCCCGATACCTCAATAAATGGATCAATCATCTGAGAAAATTCAACTCCCTCAACACTTGTTGTACTCAAAAACACACTTGGGATCAACAGGATGGTGAAATTGTCAGAGAAATGGGGGTGACCATATTGAAATTCAGAGTTGCAATTCTCAAACCATGAAACAGGAGAGTCACTTGTGAAACTCGGAAAATTGATCATAGATGTCTGTAATGTGGAGTTCTCCTCCTTGAGTATTGAGAGGGAGATGTCCTGTGCTCCTGATGGTAACAATAAATTCACCAGTCGTTGTACTACGAATAGAGAATAATTTCCTATATTAGGTTTTCCTCCTTTGAAGTATGAATATCGTTCCAAAGAAAATTCCCAGTTCAAGATCATCCTCTTGGAATACCTCTTGTTGACCTTGCAAGAGCGTGTGATATACCATCACCGGTGACAAGCATATATCAAAGTTGGTGAAATTGATTTGTAAATCCTACGTAGACAGAGAAGTACGAATAGTTTAGGTGGACATAACAAAGCACCAAGTGAGGGTAAATCCCTTCAAAATTAAGCAGAACAAGATTTGTTTCATTCCCACCGCATATCCCCTTCGAGATGAAAATGGAGCCAGAGCTCCTTCTACAAAACCACACTCACACATCAGTCTCGCTCTGGAACTCCTTGAATTCTCTCCATTCTCCGTCTCCAACAACTTTATTATGGAACAATGAGAAAAGTAGCTGAGTAACCATGACCGCAGTGAAGATCGATCGCAGTGATGAGATTGATGAGCTTCTTACAAAGATCTATCTGGATACCGGTATAAAACTAAGCAAGAAAGAACTCCTTGAGATCATCTTCGATCAATCGTCGAGCAATTACGAGAAGCTGCTGAGCGCAATCCAGAAAACCAAGACGACTGTCAAGATGATAGATACCATAGAGGTAAGGAGAGAGTTTATGCAGAGATTCGCTGGGATAATCACCGATGATATAGAGGAAATTGATCCAAAGTCTATGTGGGCGACCGGTATTAGTTAGATGACTAATTAGTTAGATGATTGGGGAGAAAGCCAATAGAGCAGGACTGGATAACCAATAGGATCACAAATAAGGTCCTTGCGCATGGAACTATAACCGATTTCAGAGTATTTTCCAAAAGGCAAAGACGTGTTTAAGGTGGACAAGGGAACTGGCGAAACCAATATTAATATCATTATATTACGTATTTCTACTGGAGCGGGAAAAGGAGATAGTCCCTTTGAAATAATAATGGAAGCGGAGCCCCCCCATAGCTTTGATAAGGAGATTGTAGACAAATGAATTATACTCAAGAATACCATCGCTATCAGTTCATCTATGAATCAATTTGCTTTTACAGGAGTAATGAGAATCAGGGTTCTTCATTCGCGAATTCAAGAGTCAATTCCAGCATGGTCAGATTTCCATTACTCGTCTTAAGCCACCCAGTAATACTCTGCGTTATAACAGATCGGAGACCATCGAGATTCAAACGGATTTTCTCAGCATTGACGATATCGGACTGCAAGTAAAGATAGAAACTGGGTCTGTCTTGGCTCTTGTCCATAATATTATCGAAAAAGCGTGATGGTTGATGATCCTCTGCTCAACAGGATCCAGAGTTATAAAACCGTGGACTGTATCCTTGATTGAGACCCGTTTCACTGCACCCACCAGTTTACATGTTGTGGAAAGAGAGCTTCAAACTTAGGTTCTTGTGATTAAGAAACACCCTATCCCCATCAATTTTTATTATATTCCACCGAGTGTAGTACTCCAGGATGTCGTATAGATGATCGTAAAGGAAGGAGTAGTTCTCGCTCTCGTTGTCCAAGAAAATCTCCTTAAATTCCGTAATCGACAATTCTGATTTATCGGTTCCCCTCAGTTCCCTAGCGAGTATCTCCAGAGATAATTTGACGTAACTCCTATCCGCTCTCTCCTTGTGGCTGATCTCCAGTGTCATATGAACTTCCCCCTTATACTTCGATTATAAGGATAAGGTTTATCAGTTATTTGACTATTAAAGTCTGACGGGATCCCCTTTTCACGTGAAGAAATGGCGCGAGCACGGTTGGAGAGGAAAATGTCCAGAAATCTGGATCTGTACATCCAAGGGAATATTATTGTCCACAGATTGCGGTTTGGGTGTCCTCCACACTACATGTGTCCAGTATAACAACAGAAGAATGGAGAAGCCCTCCTCGTAGAATCTATCGGAAATAAAGCAGATCTCATCATCAAATACGACATGAAGCATCTGCACGATGAACATCATCAAGATACTGGATACGTATGGTCACGATTCGTCAATAGGTGGGAGAGACTCTACGATAATCTACACTATGAGAAGACATAACATCAAAAAGATCATAACCGCGGATAAAGGATTTCTCAAAGTTAGTGAAATTGATGTAATTAATCCCACGTAAGCCAATACCATGGTCTAAGACCCTAGCACCAAGGTATTCGAAACTAAGAATGAATTGAAAGCAAAGAAGACTGGCCAAATCCCCATTTGCAAGTTTGTACACTTCTACTGGAGTGGAAAAGAATCCCTTCGAAATAAAAAAAGGAGCCGAAGCTCCCGATAATCAAAATAAGGGAATTATAGTATGACTAAATTCCCATTTCGCCATATACAACTTGTTCGAAAACATATATAGCAAGCCCATCCCCCGATCGGAAAAATCTATCCACAAGATCCTTTACCACCTGCATGAAGCATTCTGGTTTTGGACGAGGATAATCACAGACCAGAATTTTGAGAATCCATCAGGAGAGAACATGCCCAACTTCGATGTAGTAGATTCGATGAGGAGACTGCAAGAAGAGATCCTGCTACTGGCACAGTCCATCGACCTGAAAAAGGATATCGAGCTACAGTGGGAGGAATCGGACAACCCGGTTGTAACGACTCCGGAGGAGATATTATTCAATTTTGTGACGCCCTCCACAGGGGACAGCTCGCCTTCCTCCCGAGGTTCCTCGGTTTCGACCAGATAGAAGACACTGACTACAATCCATACCTCTACGAGTTGGGGCAGAACACCTGACCGCAGAATATCCGGATAGTCATGTCATTCACCCAGTAACAGCCCCTCCTCGATCTCTGCATATGTCCGCCTGTCCTCGGTCCTCCATTCAGTCCTCCCATTCGAGTTCCTTCCGAGGACAAATGCAGCGGCAGAGCTGGGACTCGCGAAGATCACGTCCTTCTTCAAGACAAGGTAGTTGTCCTCACTCACCAGTTCACCCTCTCGAATCAACTGCTCCCTCAAGCTTATGATTGAAAGCGGTAAAGTCCGCTCTCTGATCTGTCTGGAATCCGGTACTATCTGAGTATCCTTTAGTACCACGAAGGACTCTCCGTCCGCCTCCATCTTAGCCAGAATAGCAGGTTGTTTCTTCCTCCTGATGAAAAAGGTCACCACACCCCTCGAATTTTCTGACTCAGAGCTCGCGATCGGACGGTCGATATTCGGGTAGCCAAGGACCCCCAGAATGCTGATAATATTGTCAAGAAATTCACGCATCGTGTCCTCCTCCGCCTCGGACAATTTCCCCTTGTTCGGGACGTTCCTGTTCATGAGAACCACGCGGTTCGCCTCATTGAGCGACCTGTACAGGCTCTTCTCAAGATACTGCACATGGGCCTTGGTCAGGTTCTCGTCCTTGTTCACGAAGAGAATGACCTTGTTCCAGTAGTCCTTCTCCATGTGGTTCTTAATCCTCGATGAGAAGTCCTCCGTCTCTCCGATGTAGAAACTCGATTGGTCACCTTCGGTGCCGATGAGGAAGTACACTCCGATCTTCTTAGATTCGTCCCTCTCCAATAGCTCCCGGAGGTATTTACGCGAGACCACAAAGGCCTGGCCCGTCCAGTTCTTTATCTCTGCTATCTTCAACCTATTGACATCACCGTACTTGAGATAGACCTGGATGATCTTGCCGTAGGTTCCCATCAGGTGGAAATAAGAAAGATCACTCTTAAGCTTCACCCGGTAATGCTGTTCTATCGTAACCTTGATCAGTTTTATTGACACAAATTACAATAAGATGCTTATTGTTTCAATAGTACAGAAATTACATATTTCATTCATCCATGGAATGAGAGGGTATATGAGCTTACCCCACGACACATCTCACCAAAGAAGAATTGACAAAAAACATGAAGATTACATAAAATAATATTGACCCTCATCAAACGTTCAATTTTTTAATTTAGTATTTCGTCAGTAACTACTGTATCTCGAATGAATGGATATCGGAGAATTTTACTATACGCATAGATTCCAAATTGATATTTCCGAATGAGTCACCCCAAGTATCGGAATTATTCAGTTAGGGAATACATGGATCTTCTCAGTAACATCAAGAAGACTGACGAAATTTAAGGGGAATGAATGAGGCAAGGAGACTAATAATTACCCAATATTACTCTGGAGAAGATGGGGGATCAGACCAGGAGTGATTGCCTCGGTGACCATTTCCACCATCTTGTATGCGTTTTCATAGTTGGCGTCTTCCCCCTTTGTCATCACGTAGTTCACTATGAGCAGGGCAAAGATTGCCATTGACGTGCTGTAGACTTCTACTATTCCATCCTGCTTCTTCCCACCTAAAGCGGATAAAAGGTAACGATTGTGGGAATTGACGTACACAACATATCCCTCATCTTTTGTCCCCCTCAATTTAGCACCTGTGGATTCAGTAAAGTTATGCTCTTTCCAGCTCCGCCTATCCACCATCACAATTTCAGGAAGGTTAAATTTGTCTGATTTATTGCCTGCAGATTTTGGTTCACGAGGAGGCTTGTTCTTAATTTCCACCTCAAACACATCAGAGAAACCATTTATATTCTTTACATCACTTACCTCATACCTGAACCCTATGGTTCCTTCCTTATTCGGAATGGAGATGCGTAGAACTGCATTACCATTTGACAAGGAGATGGAATGACCATGTGAAAGCTCGAGTGGCAGGTTATTCCCATTCATTGAGATAGTGAATAACTTGAAAGTCCCTGGAGATTTTGATCGAGAGAAATAGTCATTTTGGGCATCTGTCTTGAGATTAATTCGTACTTCTTTCTTCCCTATTTTGATGCTGAATTTCTTCTTCTTACCTAGTTCAAAGAAAGAAGGGAATTCTCTGAGATCAGGGATGCGGATTATTGTCTCGGCACGGTTAAGGTTTATTCCACCAGACATCTGCTTACCATCCTGAAGGATACGGGCAAGGTCAGGATATACTGCAAGAATTTTCTCCATAGATTCCTCCATGTTAGAACTGTCCTTAACTGCCCTCTGAATGTCATTTTGTTTCCTTTGGTAATTAAGCTCCTTGAGGTATTTCTCCTCTGAGAGAATCTTCTCAAGCTTTTTCTCAATCTCTGTCTTGAACTCCCCATTCCGAAGCCTGTCTCGACTGTTCATAAATAGTGCCTCCCTACCAACCTGCTTCATATCTGTGCAGTCGATGATGATCGCAAGATCGTCCTTTAGGTAAGAGAGATTGATGGATTTTCTTGTGAAGAAATGCTTGGTAAGGGATCCTTGGGATTGTCCATTATCGGAGAAGATTATCGAGGCACGATCGTACATCTCTTTCTTCTCACCCCTCTTGAATAAATAGATCGTCCCCTTTAACTCCTCTCCCATAACAGATATACTAAAACTAAGGGGAAAACCCTCCTCTATTTTCTCCCTCTCCTCCCTGAGTTTGGCATGGAAACCGTATAATATAGAACTTGCATCCCTCCGCTTGTACCGGGTCTCGATCAATGTCACTGGAAGACCGAGATCAGGGAGATAAGTCGCGAGTCTATAATGAAGATTAGTCCTAATGTCCGATCGATGCCCGGAACTCAAAGTGTAATTATAGAGTTTGATGAACGTACCACCTATCATCTCATCCTGCATCACTTTCCAACCTTCTCCCGTCACAAAACCAGGAAGCAAGGGGAGAGATTCAGAGGAAAATTCAAGAATACGTCCATTTGGGGCCAAGTACTTGTATGATGAATGCTTCATATTGCCCTCTGGCGGAAACTTTCGTATCACAGTAAAACCCCATCTTCCACCCTCGATGTCAGGATGCCTTCTACTGATAAGGAGCTGGATCTTCTTCTTCCCACAAAACTCAAATACACCCGTTGACCCCATATTGTTCTTCCCCTGAACAAAGGGTATTCTCAATTTATTCGACTTGCTCAGTGAGAGTAATGTATCTTTGAACTTATCAGGATGTTGCCCCTCTCCGAGGTCAATCACACAAATATTAGGATTCTTGGCCGTGCCCGTTGCTGTTAGAAAAATATTCTTTGCAATTTCCTCACGTCTTTTACTACTACCAAGGTTCAAGATCTTTCCTTCAGGTATACCGAAGTACAGTTTAATAGCCTCTCTAAGTGACTGTGGGGCTTCTTCACCCTCTGGATTGATACCCCTTGACACACATTCTTTGACCAAGATCGCATCAATAGAATTTGTGATCTTCTCACAGAGTGACATCTCTGCATTGCTCTGCTGATTACCTATGGTAGAATAATTATTCTCGATCCCCCCATAGAGAATCCAATTTGAGTCATCCCAGTAATCATGTTCCTTTAATATGTCCTCAACCTCATCCTCTGACTCACATCGAGCAAGATCCAAACAAAGATTCCTTATTGTACAGGCCCTCCTTGAATTAACAGACCCATATTCAAATATAAGGTTATCGTGATTTAGAATATCCAGAATTAGATATCAAGGTGGAGAGAGAGGTAAAATTGTGGATTATCACATTCCTCTAACCGTAGTGAAGATTCCTCCAAAATGGAGGATGCTACTACAGTGAGATCCGACACCAGATGTTGAATGTATCCTCTGAATATTATCTGTTAAGATTCTCACGAAGTCGCTTCTCGTAAAGTACCCTTCCTCTCTCAACCGTATTATCATCAATAGATAGTATACCCTTGATTTTAGTCTTGTCAAAACCCATTTCAAATCCCTAGGAAGCCAACTCCATTCGAACATCACTCTTCTCTGCTCGATCAGAAAGCAATATGGTGTTCTCTACAAGTTGAATAAACTCATCATAGATTTGCGGACAACTTTCTTTGACCTTTCCATTTCTAACTCCTCGCTACGCTCATCATGGCGAACCTGACAAGCTATTTCACAGATACTATGATCATCTACAATATGCATTACAACCTTCCAATGGTCATTTTCTGTATTCGAAAGATATACCCAAAGTATGGAGGAAATTCATTATTTAGCAACTGCTCAAGTCAATGAGAAGACGCCAATGAGAATACTTTGAATATAACCATCCAATGGACAACCATGGTTGCTCAAATTATGGTGTCGTACATCTGTAGTAGAATTCACATCTGAAAATAATCTATACTCTATCTCCAGATTAGAGATCAAGCCCAATATAATCTGAAATTATGATGCAAATGATATACGATCGCAAGAGAATGAATACAATCCCTTCGAAATAAAAAAAAGGAGCCAGAGCTCCTTCTACAAAATCACACTCACACATCAGTCTCTCGTCTCGCTCTAGGTAGAACTCCTTGAGTTTCAGACAATGTTGACCCATATTTTTAGAATCCTTAATAATCTATTAATCAGATAGAAGATGTTATCTGATGGATTTGTAATATCTGACAGTAACTCCTCAAGCTTTTCACTTACATCTATTACGCTAGAGATATATTTTGAACTGCGAGGGTAGATGGGTATTAGATAATAATCGTTAATTAACTTTCTCTCTACATCTTCAAACAGTATATCTCTGAAATCACCATCATCGAATGCATTGATTAAATCATCGATACTGTGTACAGGTATTCCATTAGGATATAATTCACTTCGGGGGAGAAGGTCTCGGTCTGCCCCATGAACCCGTAGCTGCTGTTGAGCGTGAGATAGATATAGCGGGTTCGTAGGGTGTACACCACCCCGAAAGTGTATGTTACCTCCGATCCCTCGGTCGTGGAGTCCAGTATTATTGCCGAGATCTCCTCGTTCACACTAGTTACAGATTCGTAGTAGTCGGTCAGAAGTGTGACGCTGGGTGCTGGGCTGTCGGTGTACCCCCTGATCGTGATGTTGATGGCTACGGTCTGCCCCAAGGGGATTGTCCACTCTCCCACATTGTCCAAATCAAGACTGGCGTTGTGCCCCGCGATTATCGGAGCAGGAGTTCCGACCTCCCTGATCCAGTGACCGGTGTAGTCATTGCTGTCAGCGTAGGTCTCGAAGGTCCTGACACCTCCCGAGTAGGAATATGCCCTGAACGAGACTGTGTGCGGTACGGTGTAGATCAGCCTGAAGCGGGCAGTGTCGCCGTCCGTTGAGATCAGTGTAGCAGCGAGAACTTCCCCCGAGGAGAAGGTGATATTCAGTCCATCCTCTCCCCTGTACGCATTGTACTCGATGATCACGCTCGTACCTCGGGAGATAATTGACGAGGAGAGCGAGACCAGTTTAGGCTGGGGTGTGGATTGAGCGGTGGTAGGGAGTACTATCATGGACGTGAGGAGGAGGACGAGGAGCAGGTGTGACCTTCCCATGAACACCTGTTCGCCCAGAATCATATTTAAGCGTTTTCTCTCGCTCTTAATGTCAACCTTAGGGTATGAGTATATAAATAATAAATGAGGGAATAAGGATCCCAAAGATTTTGAAAATTGTGTCCCAAATTCTGGGTTTGATCTGTTTCTCCCAGAACTCAGATCTCCCAATACCTGCTTTTTCGAACCGGTCAAGGTCTTCTTTAAAGGTTCTCTCCCTCTCTGTAAGCTCGATGTCTTTGAAATATAGAAAGTCACCAATTAGCCTTACATCTTGGTAGTTGACTAAATCTTTGTGGAGGGATGAGAAGTACTTCTTCCATTTATCCCTTACTTCGTCCTCTCCTGCTTCATCCATGAGTTCAATCCTGTCCTGGATCTCTTGGATATATCCCAAAACAAGAATTCTCCTGAAGAAAGGGAACAATTTGATCAAATAGGAAGTAAAATTTGTATTGAATACATAAGGGTCTTCCGTGCACTGGAATAACAACTGAGCTAATTCATACCGAGTGAATTTTGGTGGAACGAATGGGTATAGTAGCAAGCATATAGAGGTGGTCAGATACATTAGTTGCGGGATTACCCCGGGTATATTTCGGGAGGACTTGAGGAGGAGGAAGGCCATATCCATAACCAGGAATGTAGCCAGAAGCTCTGAGAGGAGAAAACTGAAGGTGAATACAAGTGAATTTTCTCTGATATTAAGAGAACTCTGATCTCGTGGATAAGTCGGGTTATCCTGTGAGAAGAGTGAACCCCAATTAACGGTCAATCCACTTCTATCTATCTTCATATTAATACTATTGACCAACACACCCAACATGAGGACTCCGTTGATGAAAAGTATTCCAAGGAGGTTTGGTCGTACAATTCCAGAATAATCTGAGATGAGAAGAGAGAGACTGGCTACAACTCCAGGAAGAGTGACCAAGACAGTTACTGAAAGAATGTCCTTTGGCACTGGTTTGAAACTTCTCTGTCGTATGGTTATACGCCATACGAGTCCAAATTTACTGTCAAGATAGTCCAGAAGATAATAGGTGAAGATGGAAATGCCCCCAATGAAGATGTATATACCTAAAATCTGACCGGACTTGACGTACCCATCTTCAGAGAATTGAACTAAGATGACTAGCCCAACCATCAAAAAATAGGAGAGAAGTACGGACGTGCCAACATTTCTCCGTGTTTGGAAATAATTACGTTCCAACTCCTCCTCAGGTCTTCTGTCGTAGAGTTCTTTTAAGGAAATCACAGACTAATTGATTGTACCTAAATATTAATAGTTACTCCTTTCAGTGAGTTCGCAGATCCATCGTCAATTCTCTGTGACATTTAACAGATATTAATAGAGATAGGTCGACTACTATTGATTGTAACCGAGTAAAGTCTTTCCAAGTAGTATAGTGAATGATCAAATACAAGACCTTCGAAATGAAAAAAGGAGCCGGAGCTCCTTCTGCAAAACCACACTCACACATCAGTCTCTCGTCTCGCTCTAGGTAGAACTCCTTGAGTTTCAGACAAAAGCCTCGGACCTAGTACCCGTCAGCTAAACATCTCGCAAATGCTCGACGCTCACACTGCGGGGGTTCTTCGTGTCTTTTGCACGCGTCCTTGTCCAATCACAGCACGTCACTGTCACCAGTCCCGTGCTCTCAGTCAGTCAAATGAGATGTGATCAGAGTGGGTAATTCGTTTTAAGATCAGCTTCGAGCTTAGATGCATTCAGCTCTTATCTGAGATGGCGTAGCTACTCGGCAGTGCCTTTCGACAACCGATCCACCAGAGGCCACCACACCGCGTTCCTCTCGTACTGACGGCACGCTACTTGCAATTACCCAACAGCCCAATTAGATAGAAACCAACCTGTCTCTCAACGGTCTGAACCCAGCTCACGTTCCCTTTTAACGGGCGAACAACCCTACTCTTGGCAGCTTGTGCACTACCAAGCGAGGAAGAGCCGACATCGAGGAAGCAAGCCGCGAGGTCAATTCATCCGGACTTTGCCGTAGTTTAGCCTCACAACTATTTTGTGATCGTCGACCCACAATTGTCTTCAAGTCCGCAGTATGGTGGCTGCGAACACGCATATTGGATTTGTGAACTGCGAAACCATCCCGGAGTCACTGGACGTACGGTGAATACGTCCTCGTCTGGGTGAATTTACAGATATTTGTTGGAAGTTAGGATCCTGTATTTGCTTTAACTGTGGGGTTTGGAGCGATGTTATAATATGTAGTGCTAAAGTCCTGGGGACTCTAGCCCGCGACAACTCTGTTACCCCTGAGGTAACTTTTCTGCCACCACCGGCCCCTATTAAGGGGGACACGATGGATCGCTAAGCCCTACTTTCGTAACCGCGAGCATTATTGGTGTGCTCACGGTAAAGCCAGCTTTTGCCTTTGCACTCAACGGAGGGTTTCTGCTCCTCCTGAGCTGACCTTTGGGCACCTCTGTTTCCTTATCGGAGGTGTGCCGCCCCAGCCAAACTGCCCATCTCGAATTGTCCCTGTCGCAACAGGTGAGTCTACCTAGCCACCATAGTCAGTGTTCCATTGTTGCTCACGCACCCCCGGAGAGATGCGGTCGACGCTCCTGACTACGCTCTGTATGATGACCAAGTAAACAGTCCGAAACTGCAGTAAAGCTCTCAGGGTCTTCTCTTCCCAATTGGGCCATCCGGTCTGTTCGCCGGATATGCAGGTTCACCGGTTTCTAGGCAGGGACAGTAGGAGCCTCGTTGGTCCCTTCATGGGCGTCGGTAATTATCCGACAAGGCATTTGCCTACCTTAAGAGAGTCATGGTTACTCCCGCTGTTAACCAGAGCTTAGCCCGGTTGGACCCGGATTTGACTTACTGGCACGGAGCAGGATACACTAACTATACAAAGCGTTTCCGCGTCGCAGTTAGCTATGTTTTTGTTAAACAGTCGGGCTCCTTTTGTTTGTGACACCTTCGGTCCCTACTTGATTCAAGACTAAAGGCCATGATTATCCCGTAGTTACTCATGTAATTTGCCGAATTCCCTTGCCTAGATTACACCGAAAGGTCTTAGCCTTCTCAGCCTAAGGACACCCGTGTCGGTTTAGGTACGGATACGCTCTGTCAATGTATAACCATTTTCGAGGAGTTTTGGAAATCGACCCCAGTCAACCTATAGCGGAGACCTGTTGATCACTTCACCCCCGTCTCAGCGCAACGCTACTCTAGGGGTTTATAGACTTAACTTGCTTCCACAAGGGGGCCTATCCACAACTGTCTGGTTATACACTATTGTTGCCAACTTCGAGCGCAGGATACGAATATGAACGCATTTCCCTTTTGCGGAGTTCGTCTTAAGAGTCCGCTTAGGACCGCCTAACCCTGAGCTGATGAACATTGCCCAGGAACCCTTGCCTCTATTCGACCTTGGGGTTTCTCACCCCAATATCTGCCTACTACTACCAGGATCTACACTACGACTCGGTCCACTGGACGTCACCGCCCAACTTCAGCCCAAGCCGTACGCACGCATACCGGATCACGTACTCAGTACGTGCCTACGGGTATCGGGAGTAGATTTTAGCCTCGTCCATTTTCAGAGCCGCATCGCTCGATGAGTAAGCTGTTACGCTTTTGTTAGTGGGTTGCTGCTTCTAAGCCTACCATCTCATTGTCTTAGCGACACGACGTCCTTCATTTTTGCACTTAATCTACATTTGGAGCCCTTAACCCGTATCTAGCTTATTCGCTTCGCGGTTGCCACCCTTACGGCGACACACCCGACTGCGGGAGTCTACATAGGAACAGCATTCGGAGTTAGTTGAGGCGGCGAGGATTTTACTCCCCATTCCAACCTTGTCTGTACTCTACCACTGATCCGTACTCGTCCCACGCTGGTCTGAGGTACCACTTCTGCGTGAATGTGCTATCAGGCGCCTCGATTGGCCTTTCACCACTAAACGCAACTCAGAGGAATGAGCTGTATATCAATACCCCTTCGGTCCTCCACCGGGCTTTCGCACGGCTTCAACCTGGTCACGCTTAGATCGACGCCTTTCGCATCTTACCCATGTGATTTCACGCCCTTTCAGACGTCGTCCCTTGCCGAAGCTGCGGACTGATTGTTTTCACTATGGCTCAGCTTAACTTTAGCCTCACCACATGGGCAAACTCCCTGGCCAGTGTTTCAAGACTGACGCGATAACGCTGGTAAACTCCTCTCTCGACTAACGGTCACCCGCTTTGGATTCGAGGAGCATCGTTCCTTTCACGCCATCACACTGTGTAAGTAATTGGTTTCAGGCACTTTTCACAATACCCTGTTAAGGGCTCTTTTCACCTTTCACTCGCGTTACTAGTTTGCTATCGGTCTGTGGGAATATTTAGGTTTCGGAGTTAATTCTCCATTTGGACGGAACATCCAATCCGCCCTAGTCGGGAGATCCGGACTTGTAACATGGAGGCTTCAATCTACGGGGCTATAACCCTCTACGGCTGAGTATTTCAAGCTCAATTCGAATATCCTCTTTAGTATTAGTCCAGGTCCACACACCACATCTCCAACACCTTTCGGTGCAGGATTCGGTTTGACCGGTTCCGCTTTCTATCGCCTATACTGACGGAATCGCTATTGCTTTCTCTTCCTCCTCGTACTGAGATGCTTCTGTTCCGAGGGTTCCCTGTCCTCACGGACTGCCCGAGCATGTTGAACTCGGGCTGGATTCCAATTCGGGGATCATAGGTTCTACATCTGCTTGCGACTCACCTATGCTTTTCGCAGCTTGCCACGCCCTTCATCGGTTCCACAGCCAAGGCATCCACCAATTACTTTGTAGCCAGTTGTCCTACTCGTCATGGAGCTCTATTCCCTGCGAGGGTATAAAACACCATTGAGAAGACTAATGTGTGTAATTTAGTTTGTTTATGTGTGGTTCTGTATGGTCACTTTCCCTGATTGACCGTGGTCTACCAGATCCAGCGGGGATGCTCGCACTCCGGAATTTCCGTTGTGGTCGTAGCACTTCCCTGTTACTCTAATGAGTGAGTCCGACGTATCGGACATGCCCAGAAAACTGAGCAAATCTATCTGCAACCCGTTTGTTTTAAAGGGTTAAGATAGGTGTCGCGAAAGTGAAGCAGATGCGGAGCAATGCCGCACCGATTGGCTTTCGGGACATGGTCTGGGTTT
>JALWRB010000242.1 GCA_027077875.1 Candidatus Heimdallarchaeota archaeon | reverse complement strand
AGTCTGGGGAAGGTATCTTCGAGAGATGTATACTCTGACAAAGACAGAGTATGGATCCGTACAGACAGAGACATACTGATTCTCAAAGGAAAAGACCACACAACTTGGAAAGTCATCGAAGAGGTAGGGGACCTCGTGGACGGGACTGCGGCCATAGTCACCGAACATCCTCTCAGGAAGGTTAAGGGAGACTACTATATCGAGCTCTCCGATTGTCCAGAACTGCGGAGTGCGGATGAAGTCAATAGGGAAGGATACCAAGTGTTTATCCATCCTATAACCAAGGTAAACGAAGGGTCCAAGATCCTTGCAAAGGGAGAAACAATTACCCTGGAGAAACTCATACCCTTGTCAATCGCTGGTATCGAGAGTATCTGGGTCTATGAGGCACCAAGGGTATACTTGGTGTATGAGACCGAGATTGACGAAGAGGTTCCCGTCATAGGAGCTCTCGTGAACTCATTCCTCGAGAGGTTCGGAGCCAAACTTGTAGAGACTATTATCGTCCGACCTAAATTCTCGATGGTCAAAGCAGCTGTTGCTTCCACCTTTCCGGACACTGATCTGATCCTGATTGGAGGAGCTTCTAAGGAACATATCCAGAAGTACAACAGAAGTATTGCTTCTCCCGTTGATCTGAAATTCATCGGGAGAAATCTTAATCTTTCTCTCATTGACGGTGTACCTGCTCTTTGGCTCTCAAACTCAATATCCAAGTGTGTCACCATCTGCCAACTCGTAATTTCCTCAATCATTGCACTGATCAAAGGAGTTCCTCAGAATTACACAGTCGAGACACACGAGTCAGATTTCAAAGTTTCAAAACCCCATGGGGGGACCGTCGTCCCAGTGCAGATTATAGAACATAAGATCCAGATTTCTGAGAACTTCTCAAGAATCTATGGATATGTTATCGTCCCCCCGGATACAGATGTCAACAAAGGGGATCTGATTAATGTCTACCGATTTATAGAGCCCTAGTCTTTCCATATTTGGTGGATAACTTGAGCTCCTGATCCATCTCGTCAAAGAGCTTATTCAGCTTGGGGACCGCTTCATTGACGTAGTCCTGCAGACGTGAGAAGTTTATGAGAATATCCTCCAAGTTGTTTGAGATATCCTCGGCCTTTTCCTTCCGGTCTTTGGTCTCGGCTGTCACTTCTATGTCACTTTTCAGGGCGCTTAGATCCTTGCGGATCAGATTAAGCGTCTCCTCCTGATGGTTCAGAACCTCCAGGATCTTCTCGTGACTCCTACCCATATTGATCTCCCATCCATCCATGTCCCTGATCACATCGTCAATACCCACCTGTACTTCCTCAAGACCGAAGAGTGAGCTCTCGATCTTGTCAAAAACCTCAACGGCCCTTTTCATAATCTCATCTACTGACGTCCCATTCGATAACTTTCCAACGGTCTTCACAAGCTCCTTCTTTGTCAAGAGGGCGAGGTCTCCGAGGTGATCACTGTATTCACTCTGAAGCTCTCGCAACCTGTTGCGGGACTCCAGAACATCATTCATGAGTAGATTAGATTTCCTAACTTTTTCAGCCATATGTTGTTCACCTTCCACCTTGATCTGACTGGGTAAACTAGAGAACTTGGATAAGATCAAAAGTTCGAAGCAGTCATTTCAAGGCCTCTGAATATGCCCACTGTGCGCAATCTATTCGCACATTGGAGTTAATTAATTACCTGTCACCATCATATTTAAACAAGCTTTTTTATGAGAATGAGAAAGCGAAAAATTCACTGTGGAAATATAGCAGAAACATTTTCTGGATCATTCAGGGGTTTGAAATTATCTTTTTTGTAATTTCTTAAGATACCAGTCGATGGTTCGGGACATACCCTCCTCGAAGGTGACTTCTGATTTCCAACCCAGCTCTGTCTGGATCTTGGTGGGGTCTATTCCGTAGCGCCTGTCGTGACCGAGCCTGTCCTCGACGAAGGAGATGAGACCATCGTTGATCTCACCGTCTCCAGTCTTCTCGGAGAGTAGACGGATGATGGTCTTCACAAGGTTGATGTTCATCTTCTCATTGTTCCCACCGACATTGTACACCTCACCGTCCTTGCCATTTCTGAACACGAGGTCGATGGCCCTGCAGTGGTCGTCCACGTAAAGCCAGTCCCTGATCTGACGTCCGTCACCGTACACTGGAATTGATTTGTGGTCGAGGGAGTTCGCGATGACCTTCGGGATCAACTTCTCGAAGTCCTGCCTTGGTCCGTAGTTGTTCGAACACCGGGTGATGACAGCAGGTAGTCCATAGGTATGGTTGTACGCTAGAACAAGATGATCGGCTGAGGCCTTACTCGCAGAATAAGGGCTCCGAGGATCAAGAGGGGTCGTCTCTGTGAACAACCCCGTTTCTCCAAGGCTTCCGTAAACCTCATCTGTAGAAATCTGGAGGAATCTCACTCCATCCCTATAACCACCTACAGTCCTCCAGTGTTTCAATGCCACATTTAGCAGAGTTCCGACACCCAGAACATTAGATTTCAGAAATATCATTGGATCTTCGATGGAGCGATCGACATGGGATTCCGCAGCAAAATTGATCACACCTGTTATATCATGCTCATAGAATATGTGATCGACCAGTTCCTCATTCGTGATGTCACCCTTGATCAACTTGAATCTCTCCCTATCTACTCCTTCGAGATTTTCTTGATCAGCTGCGTAGGTGAAACTGTCCAGTCCGACAATACTCAGATCAGGGTTCTGGTCAAGCATGAGGTGTACAAAGTTGCTTCCGATGAACCCTGCTACACCAGTGACTAATAGAGCCATAAATGATTCAGAGACCTCGAATTTAGAAATATTACTGTCAATTGATTGAAAATACTATTCCATTTATTTTGCTTAAGATTAAATGTAAATAGCTGTAATCAAAATCTAAGATCATGGATATTTAATACATTCAGAATTCTTCTATACTCAGATCTAACTTCATTTTTAATTATTATGCGGAAATGGAAAATACCATACAATAATCCTGTTAGTATAGTTGAGCTTTCGAGTCTTTTGAAACATATAATTTTCTTGTAACAACTCTTATTCCCCTATTCCCTATACGGTGAGACTGTTTCATTGTTCTATCCCCACTGCATACATTGATCCATAAACAACATCTGCTTCACCGATTAGAATGAGAGAAACAAAATGTACCAAACCTTTTAATTATATACCATATTTGGATCATGAATTTCTATCATGTCTCCTTTTAACATTCCCAAGTCGATTCTGGAGAGCCTTCCCATTACCTTTATTCACCTCTTGGTTTAGTAATTAGAGATTATTATGAGTGGACATTAATTTTCCTAAAGTATTTTTTTATATTGTCTTTAGGATTATTATAGATTAAATGACCTCTAAGTTTAGGTGATTGCAGTTATAAATCGAATGCACAATGCATTCTCTTTAGCCCTCTCCTCATTGAATGCGGGAACAAGGATGGCGATCAATGTCTTTCACTACACCTTTCCTTATCCCAGAGATTAAGTTCTTCTTTGATTCCCCTGTGTCGATTAAACCAAACGAACAAATGTAAGAACTATTCTACCTATTATTATTAGAGCTATCCAATAGTAATATGAAATACGGAAACTTCGATCTTTGATTTTGAGGTTGAAGTCACTAACTTTAATTAATGATAAAGAGGCAACCACATACAATAATGTATAGTATGGCAGAAGGATACGATCAACACCTATATAATTCCACTCGTGAGCATTGAATCCATTCAGAATTGCCCCACTGATATAGATAAGAAATAGTGAGAACTTTTGTATTCGGAATAGTTGAACAGTACCAAAGATAAAAAGCAAATAGCCGATGTTTCCTAAATAGATTGAGAGATTAAGAATAATGTTTAGGATGCCTTTCAGTTCTATGAGAACAAAGGAACTAAGCCCTCTATATTCAAAAATGTACCATATCAAAGATCCAGGCCTAGTCTCAGGAGAATTTCTTCTAATAATTTGACTGACGAGGAAATTAGAAGTAGCATTTGGATCTCCCAGAAATATAACAGACATGATCATCCATGATAAGAATCCAGCAATTGAAGACAAAATGATAACTAATGCAATGTATCTTAATGATGAAATATTGTGCTGATAACCTTCCCATATAAGAATTAATGCAAACAACAGACCCACATACTGATATTCAGATCTCGTAATTGTAATATAGTAATAAAGAACACCAACAAGGAATATTCGTTTGCGATCAATATTCTCACAATCAAATACCATTGTCAATACAATTAATAAAAGCAGAGTAACTAGTGATTCTCGAACTCCAGAATTATCAAACCGTATTGCAAATACACTAGTGGAATAGAGAAAACTGCTTCCCAACGCAATTATTCTCTCCTTGTTTTCCAAATTATAATACTTGGCCATGGTGATAGCGAATTTGTATAAAATTATTATATTTAATACTCCAATTACTATAGTCAAAACTCTCATCTTATAAAATGAAATTGGAGAAAGTAAGAAGACTACATAGAGTAGTAGAGGATATCCGATTTCCCTAGCAATGGGATAAGAGGTGCCTTCTTGTAAAGAAATTGCAACACTCATATAATCAAGAGCGTCAACTGGAACTATTTCAACAGTGAAAAGGTAGTATAACCTTAGAGCGATTCCTATTAGAACATTTAGAAAAAGTAGTGTTGAACTTCGCATGTTTCCTGCATCAACCATCGTAATATAAACTATTCATATCTATCAATATTCACAACAATACTGACAGGTATTGAGGAAACTTAACCCATTGAGATTTGGTGTCTCATAGTATGATATTATCAATGATGATAAGACTTCGGTAGATATTTTACAAATAGCTACATTCATCTAAGGCTAGTTTCCTTTAGCTTATATTGGTGAATCACGACTACAAGCTTGAATAGAAAATAGATATCGAAATTCAGTTAATTTGAGAAAGCGACACACACTTAACTGTTCGAGATTTATTGATAATAGAAGTAAATATCCATATAGTTTACAGATATATTCACCCAAATGATCTAACTAATATTCAACGGGTTCAGGAAGATATTAAAAAGTAGAAAGTTCTAATCGAAGTGAGACATGACGATATTTACTAGAAGAGGAGGACAGATTATCTTCGCTGGATTCATCTCTATTTCCATC
>JALWRB010000241.1 GCA_027077875.1 Candidatus Heimdallarchaeota archaeon | reverse complement strand
TGACCCTCGTCTGGATTTCCCTCACCTCTCTCCTGATCCTCTACTTCGCCGTCCACATCCCACTGGATATCACCATGTCGAGGAGGAAAACCGAGCTGACCACGCACGACGTAGAAGAGGATCCACAGGCGAATGCCATCCTCGGTATCAGCTCCTTGGCAATCTGGCTGGGCTGGGTGTACTATATCCTTTACCCAACAGAGGGAGAGAGTACAGTACAGATCATCGCTGTGGTCTTCATCGCAACGGGGACTGTCATCGCAATCTGGGCCAGAATCCTGAGGGGTGTTCACTCTCACTCATGGGGGCTAGGCAAGGAAACACCCCTTGTCACCTCTGGTCCCTACTCACTGATTAGGCACCCGACGTACACCTTCTACTTCATTCTCTCCGTTTTCCTCCCCATCGCCACGGGGTACTGGGTTCTCCTCGTGACCATCGTCTCCATCTACGGCTACAGCAGAGCAGTCGTAGTAGAGGAGGAGATGCTTGTCAAGCACTTTGGCAAGGCATATGAGGACTACCAGAAACGGACAAAGAAGTTTATCCCCTTCCTCTGGTGAGTCCGAATCGGATCTGAGAATCTCCCAAGACACCAATCAATCAGAATTCATTGTGACAGAGACACCCCGAAATTATCGCAGTTCAGAAACTATACTGTAAGTAAGTAAATTATGTATAGTAAGTATTTTTCCGAATATCCGAGGATGAGATTTTAGATTATATAGAATCGCAAATTCTGACGGTTGAATTACATATTATAGTTATATTCCTCTAAATCGTATATTCTGTACCTATGCGTCCCAGAATATGGGTCTGTCTATGAAATCTATGTTAAATTATTCACCTAGGGACTCTCTCCTCATGATTTTCACACAAGTGCTTATTAGGCTTAAAATCGAGTACACCTATGGTTTTTCTCGGTAGCCACCTGAGGCAATCTGTACTGCTACGATTCACCCTCGTATCAGTCATCCCACTCTTGCTCACAATCTCTGTGGTCTCGTACTCTACCAGCCAGTTGATAGAGACCGACCGGACGAATGAACTGATAGACCAGAGCAATATACAGAGCAAGACGTTTGAGTCATTCTTCAAGCAGTTCCTCGACAAGATAGACCTCGTCTTCAAAGCACCACAGGTGCAGAAGATGATACAATTGAGGATGGAAGACACCACTGCGGACGCCGATCTCAAAGCCCTCCCCGCTGATAACCAGACTGCGGGGGACTTCTACTCTAATAGGTACAGCAACTCCAGCACCTGGAGAGAGACACAGGCGTTCTTCCTCAGACTACAGGTCAACGACGAGGACATAGATATGATTAGGATATTCTGGAAGGACGGGAACTCCGTCGTCGGGGTCAAGCTAGGTGCACCTTTCAACAAGGACTACAGGGGAGACAAGGTCTTCTTCCAGCAGGCCATGGACACCTCGCTTATCGGGACCAACGAGACCCACATCTCTCCCATATCCATCGCCAGAGCGACCAACTCTCCAGCCATCAGGATGCAGAGGGTAATAGATATAGGTGGGGAGAGACTGGGCTTTTTCAACATCAACTTCAACGCAGCCTCACTCACCAAGACCCTCGAGGGCAGTACCTTCGGGAAGACAGGGTACAGCATGCTCGTCGACCTCAACTACGAGAACGCAGAGGGTGACCTGATAGGCCCCGTGTTCATCTCGAACACCCTCGACCCTGAGCTCACATTCAATGAGACTGTAGGCACTGACATCTACATTCCCGTCGAGGACATATCCACAGGGAAAAATACGGTCAAATACACCCGCGACGGTGAGTCATGGTTAGCGGGGCTTAGCTACGTAACCCTCATAGGACAGAGATCATTCGTCGTCGTCTCCGCTCTGAAGGAGAGCGAGATACAGACAGTGCGTGACACCCAGCTCTCAATCGCATTGGGGATACTCGCAGGGTCAGTCATCCTCATAGCTTTCCTCGCCTTCACCTTCTCAGACTCGATATCCAAGCCTGTGATTGCCGTCAGTGAATTCACCAAGAATCTTACTAAAGGTGATCTTGGTGTATCGCTCGACGCCAAGGGCAAGGGTGAGATAGGAGAACTCATCACATCGGTCAAGGGTTTACAAACTGCAATCGTCAATCTCCTCAACGGGATCAACAAATCCGTCAACCTCACCTCTGAAACTTCCTACACTCTGTCATCAACCAGTGAAGAGGTGAACGCCGTGAGCGAAGAGGTGGCCTCTACTAGCCAGGCCATGAGCCAAGGTGCATCAGAACAGGCAGAGATGATCTACAGGGTGAACTCACAGATCGTACAGGCCAGCGAGCTCATCGATGCAGTCATCTCAGAGATCAGCGAGAATACACGAATCATCAACGACATCGCCCTCAAGACCAACATACTCAGTCTCAACGCAGGGATAGAAGCCAGCAGGGCAGGAGACTACGGAAGGGGATTCACAGTCGTCGCAGAGAATATCAGAAGACTCTCCGAAGACACGAGAGACGCCATCGAGAGAATCGAAGAGTTCTCGAACAACATATCACAATCTCTCAAAAAGTCATTCTCAGAGATCACCGAGAGCATGGAGCACATATCCGCAACCGCTCAGGAGACTGCAGCAAGCTCTGAGGAGGTCGCTGCATCAATCGAGGAGATCAAGAACAGCATCGGAGAAATAAATGAGCTCTCAAGTGTACTCTCAACCTACGCCATGAGATCCCAAGACACTGTGACCTCCATCGTCAAGGATCAGAAGTAATCCTCCTCATCTCTCACAATATTATATCTACTCCCAACTACTGATTGTATTGCTCAATATTCATCGAGTCCAAATCTCGTCCAACACGACTGATTAGCACTGTTTCCTCGGGGAACAATTACATAGTATTTGAGCTCTACAAACTCTTATGTGATAGGTCAAATGAAAATATACCGTCACTGACATCAGTTAGATCTCACTGTAGGTAAATCACATTGTGCTTGTTGTAGGGGGACTAAATCAACAAATTAAGAGATGAGCTATGCCAGATTTGAACTGGCGACCTTTCGGTTATCAGCCGAACGCTCTAACCAAGCTGAGCTAATAGCTCCTTTTTACTATCCAGATGGATGGTAATTCTACCTGTGGTGGTAGTCGACGTTTCCGAGGAAGCGTACAACCGTTCATGCATCCCCTCGCTTTTGTACTTTTCCTTATGAATCAATCAATCTGATTGAGCGTAATGTTCAAGATGTGTGCGTTCTGGATATATTTTGTGGCGAGGTGGACGAGAGCAGAGGACGATGTACTGCGTGGTGGTGGTGGGATTCGTGAGCTCAGTGAGCTGCTTGGTCGGAGTTATTCGGCGGTCCGGCAGCGTCGTCGTCTTCTGGGGTTGACTGAGCCAGCTGTTCGGTACAGTGTCAATTCTGGCTTCTTCGGTAGCTGGAGTTCTGAGATGGCATATGTTCTTGGTTTTGTCTTTGCGGACGGCTACGTGAGTTCTGACCGTGGTTATCTTCGGATTGAGATCGGTGACCGAGGTCATCTCGAGCTTCTTGCATCGTACCTTGGTGATCACGTAGTTCGTCGTCGAGGTACACGTGATATCTACTACGTCATGGTGTACTCCCGTGATCTTGTGCGAGACTTGCAGGCTCTTGGAGCTGTGCAGAACAAGTCGTTGGTGATGGTCTTTCCCGATGTTCCCCGTGAGTACTTCTGGGACTTCGTGCGGGGGTACTTCGACGGTGATGGTAGTGTGAGTATTGTCCGTGGCTGCCTCCGGGTGGCGTTCCACTGCGGGAGTCTTTCGTTCGTGTCTTCGCTGATGTCTGAGTTGGAGTCGAGGGGTTACTTGCTGTCTCTGGAGTCGATCCCGAAGGTCTCTGTACTGTACCGGTTGAATGTCCTGACGGGATCGTTCCGCTCGTTCTACGACGACCTGTACACGGGTGGTCCCTGCTTGTATCGAAAGCAGGAGGTGTTTCGCCGTTTTTTTGGGGAGTAGGTGGTTTGACATTGACGAGTGCCAAGGGTTCAAGAGTGGGTATCGGTTGTGCGCTAGGTCACCTGATAGTGGAATGCAACGATCTTCTGGACCTCAAGGGTGCTACTGTACCATGTGCTCTATACGGAGCGTCCTTCTAGAAAATGAATTTCTCGACTCTTACTACAGGTGTCCGCAACTGCTGGATAATGAGAACTCTTACTGCAGGTGTCCACAAGTTCCTGTGGCTCCGTCTCTTCCCCGACCTTCTAATCATGAGCTATTTCATAGAGGTACGACCTTTCCCTGTACCCGCGCTTGGTGTATTTTTCTGCAATGTAAGTACCTGTTTAGACCCCTTACATTTTAACGCTTATTCTCGTAAGGGCTATAGCTGATATGTTGTCCTTGTTGGTTTCGAGTGCCAGAGCTGTCTCACATTTTAACGCTTATTCTCATAAGAGCTATAGCCCAGTATGCCCGATTTAGGAAATATGAGAGAAGAAGTACTGTCTTGGCTCGACGGACAGCCCTACCTCCAAGAACTTATTGAATACGTGAACCTCCCGAGCCGCAGCCATCGACCGGAAGAGGTGCAGACTGCCTCCCGCTTCGCCATGGATCTCATGGCGAGATCAGGTCTTCGGAACATCCGCGCGATCCCCACGGAGGGCAATCCCGTGCTCTTTGGGGAGGTGGGTATGGGAGAGCGTAGCGTGCTCATCTACGGACACTACGACGTGCAGCCCGAGGGCGATCCTGCACTCTGGAACTCCCCTCCGTTCACAGCTGAGCTCCGTGGTGACAAGCTGTTCGGCAGGGGAACTGCAGACAACAAGGGTCAGCACTACGCGCACCTCTTGGCTCTCCGCTACCTGCGTGAGAACGATCCGGGTGTGTTCGAGGGTGTCCGTGTCAAGTTTATCCTTGACGGTGACGAGGAGCGGGGTTCGTTCACCCTGCCCTCCGTCCTCTCCGCAGATCCGGAGCTGTTCAGGGCCGATTTCGTCTACGCCTCGGACGGCCCTTCGCTCGTGACCGACCGCCCTACGATTGTGGGTGCTGTCCGTGGTATCCTCGACTTCCAGTTGGTGGTCAGGAATTCGTCGACAGACCTGCACTCGGGTAACTTTGGGGGGATCGCCCGCTCTGCCACCCGTGATCTCGTCGCTCTGTTGGAGTCTATGGTAGACCCGGACGGCAGGGTGCTAATCGACGGCTTCTACGACGACGTGGACGCTCCAGAGGAGGTGGAGGCCGG
>JALWRB010000240.1 GCA_027077875.1 Candidatus Heimdallarchaeota archaeon | reverse complement strand
TCGATCTTCCCCCTGACTTCTCTCTTAACTTCAAGAGCCCAGTTAAGATCCTCTTCGGTACTGACGAGGTCCGGATTCACATGATCTAGGTACTCGAAGTCGTCGTGAACATAGGAATTAGCGATTATACCTTGAGCCCGGGACAGCTTCTTGAAGTCAAAGGAGGTACTAACTCTTTCAACATTATATTTCGTACTTAAATACTCGAAGAGCTCGTTCATCGCGTCGATGATCTCGGACTGTGTGAGAATTTCGGGGAAGTCAGAGGTTATTCCAATTGTAGGATTCGATATATCATCTACCTCTTGTTTTATCTCTAGATATCTGAAGAGGTGATCGGTGATGTACTGGAGGTATTCAACTCTCTTCGCCATTAGCCCAACTGTGAGGTTGTACCTCTGTTTGGTAGTGGGTCGCAAGGGGGGAATGACACCGCCAATAGGTAGCAATCCTTCTGTCGTCTTGATTGAGCAGACATGACAGAAGGAAGCGGGTATTCGAAGGGAACCATTAAGATCCGTACCGACAGAGAAAATGTCGAACCCTAGAGCCACAGAGACTGCAGAACCACCCGAGGATCCACCGGATGTCCTGTCGAGTGCATATGGATTCTTAGTTGGGGGGAGGATATTGTTAAAGGACTGAATGTCCATAGAGAATTCTGGGCAATTGGTCTTGGAAATCACGAATCCCCCTAGTGCCCTAAGCGCAGTCACGATCTCAGCCTGGGTATTGATCTCCATGACATTCGGTGATCCTGCAGTTGTGGTAATTGTAGTCGTCATTATTGTATCCTTGACGGAAAAGGGCAGTCCAAATAGTGGTTTGTCCAATCTAAACTCATCGTCAAATATGTAACCCGCACTGTTCGCATCGATATCAACATTCAGGAGGGCATTCACAACACGATCATATTCGTAGATCCTCCACAGGATTATCTCATATAGCTCTGAATAGGTCAGGGTCTTTTCCCTGAGAAGTCTTAGCAACGTCTCTATTCGGAAGGTCACTCTTCACCCTCTATCCATCTTAGAATTGGTTCCCAGAATGCAGACGGGTTCTCAACCATTCCGTAGTGACCAATTGTTTCAAGAACTAATTCATCAGCCTTCGGAAATTCCTTTCTCAGACGCTCAAGTTCCTCCCTTGGCCACAGGCTCTCATCTGCTGTTACTAACAGTGCTTTATTTTTGAACTTCCTCCCGATTCCTTTCATGTTATATTGTTCTAACTCCTTGTGCAAAAGGGCATAAGCAATCAAACCCATCTGATTTGAGGACTCCATCAAGTACTTGGCCCTGGCATAGTCTGGTGTCTTGAAATGCATGGCAAAGCTTTGGAAGAACTTAACTTCTAACGCAGTCGCCGAGGCATTCTCACGGAAGGGTTCGAGCATATCCTTAACCTGATTATTGTATCTCTCCCTGATGTTCCAAGCAAGCTTAATTCTGTACTTACTGTCTACGGCTGTCTCAAAGAGCACTAGTTTCTCCACACGCTTATGGTTCCACATAAGGTAATTCAAAGCGACGAATCCACCTATCCCATGAGCAAAAAGGATGATCTTCTTGTCCCCTCGTCTCTTCCGTAATTTTTCCACATCCTTCGCGAAATTCCTAAACTTCAGCTCGTGTTTCCACTTACTTTCAGGTGAGAGACCGTGGTCCCTAAAATCCAGTGAGACGATATCATTGACATGGTCTATTCCGTCCAGACTCGTTCTTAAGTAGTTACCGTCTAGTGGGATAGTGTGCAGAAGATAGACTGGAGTCGCGGTCCTGTCAGATCCTTCAAGCACAGTGTTGTAAAGATCCATCCTTGAATCCAGTCTTGATATAGCCACTCTTGAATAAATCGATTTGTCACTGCTCGATTTTAACTAATAACAGATCTTTCCTCTCCAGATGTTCCAAGCACAGTGGACACGAATTCCTCGTCGAGAGCCATGATATCATGTGCTCAGAGTGCCCGCCTTGGTAGCAGTATTTACACACGGATATGCTCTTGGTATCGGACCACTTCTGGAAGCAGATGATGCATTTATCATCTCCTCCTAAACGCTCGTCAAGGGCACTTATCCACTTGGAATACTCCTCGTCCGAATCGAAATCACTTCGATCTATCCTACTTCTCAACTTGGAGAGGTGACTGATAACTTTTCGGGAC
Organism: Candidatus Heimdallarchaeota archaeon; assembly: GCA_027077875.1. Classification (GTDB taxonomy): domain Archaea; phylum Asgardarchaeota; class Heimdallarchaeia; order Heimdallarchaeales; family Kariarchaeaceae; genus S139-21. The sequence goes on along the minus strand of JALWRB010000240.1, from coordinate 3,082 downwards.
TGATCTTCGCTGAGCTTTCTTCCTCCCACGCTCAACCCATTGGTCTGTAGATTTGCTATGTAGTTATCCAATCGCGTGCCAATCCCTGTTTTCGCATTCTGAGTGATTATCCCGGCTTTGTGCTTCGCCCGTTTAATAAATCCAACTATCTTCCCCTTGGTTCCCTTGAGTGAAGCTCCACATTCCGGACAGAAGTTTGCCGTTGCGAGTTCAATGCGGATGTTACAATTCGGACACTGCATTAGTAAATCCCCGGAAACTCGTCTGGAAGGACGGAGAAATCAAATGGATAAAGGTTAATATGTGTCAGTATCCTCTCGCTCAATTCAAAAAATTCATTAACAATTGGAAGTGGTACTTTCTCCTCATCGATATCCATTGCATCATCCATGATTTCGATTATCCTGTCGATCAACTTCTTGTCAAGGCCCGTATGAGTAAATGCTTTTTCGATATAATACCTGTCTTCAGCAGGTGTCTTATCAAAGCTCAGGATATACCATCTCAATCCGTACTCTATTGCATCATACATAGTTGCAATAGCATGGTAATTCTTCCCCTCTTCCCTTCTACGATATGCTGACCTGATATGAACCCGAGCACGATCGAAGGCAGCATTTACCTCGGGCTGATTCTCTTCGTCAACAATTCTGAAATGTGGCACTATTTACTACTCTATACCTCTGTTTTTGTCTCTTTCCAACCGACACTGGCAATGCTGCATCGAATTGCACTATATTTTTACCAGATCTCGATAGGCATTAGCTGCAGAGGATAATGTCACAAGTATTGTGAAGATGAAATTCCCAAAAATAATCGCTGGTTGGTTCACCTCGGGAGTAAACAGGTGTCCAAAAATGATCAGAGCGTTAGAACTTATGAAGAAATCAATCAGAAAACCTGCGAATATCTGACCAAGTAGACTTGCTATTATACCGAAGGCTATGAGTCCTTTGGCAAAACTGTAGAACGTCCAGAAATGGGAATAACCAAGACTTCGCATAATCTTCAGTTCTTGGATAGATTCCTCCGTCACAGACCTGAGGAAAATCGAGATATTCACAAAAGATATAATGAAGACAATCATCACCTCTGTGATGAGAATGAGGTTGATGATTGACAAGGACCCCTCAAGATATTTGTTCAAATAGTCGGAATTTTGGGCCAGACCATACTGTCCATTCCTCAACTGCGGTTTATTGTAGCCAGTAACCAGATTCTGCTGGAGGACTGCTGCTTGATCAAGATAGTAGACTGAATATTGCGATACTCTTGTAGAGTTCAACTCAAAATCTGTGAGATACTCGATTATCTCTCCCTTGAAATACAACTGAACCTCTCCTAAAGGTACGTCTGGAATAACCCACGTGTTGGGTGACGAACCGATTTTAATAGGGACTAATTTCCGGTCAAGGGCGGGGTGGTAAACGCTTACCTCAACTGATGAGTCCTTAGGATTCTCGATTAGGATCAATTTCAGCGTCTTTGTGACTACGGGGAAATCAATCTGAAAGGTCTGTGACTCCTCAATAAGTGCGGTGTAATTAACTGTAAATTCCCCTATCCTGAACTCAAAGTTATACTGCCCCGGTGCCAAGGAGAGATATTGATTATGGCCCATGTCCATGTCCAACCAGAGTGAGGTTCCAACCTTTTTGTAAAATACGTACCCTGAATAGATACCAGATCTGTTAAGATTAGGGAGGCTGTAAGTGAAATTCAGGGAGATGTCCCCAATCCTGACCTCATGATTCACAGAATCCAGATTTTTCACATCGAACAAGATGGGATTCATCGCCGCATCGTAGACCCGGTAGGAGAGCGACGTGTTGAGGAGGGGAATCTGGAATTCAGAAATAGAGCTATTGAACTCGATGGTATGAACGTACTGTGAACCAACCTCGGTGATTTCAAATATTCCTTCACTTAAACCTACACCACTTCTATCTGATAGGATGTATGTGTGGATAAGGAATGGCTGGTTGAGGAATAGATTTTCAGAGATTACAAAACTTTGATTAAAGAGGTCTATACCTTCAAACTTGATGTTGACCTCTTTCTCATTGGTATATATCTCTAATAGATCTATGAGTACGTCCGAACTAACTGTTCCATTGAGATAGTCAATGGTATATATGCCTGACGTGAAATTCCCCACTCCCACTTCTAGTAAGCTACTATTGGTTATCGTGTACCCCACAAAATTAGGAGATGGTATTGACTGCATCCCCAAAAATGTCAGGGTATCTCTATAGTACCTATTCGATCTGAAGAGGGGTATCGTTTCTCCAGCTGTCCCTTGGTAGTACCCTTGCGTGAATTGAATAATCTCTCCTTTAGTCTGATAATTGCCAACAGATGGTATCAATCGCTCAATAGCGTAGAGAGTTGTGTTTGAAGTATCTGATACGTTCAATATCCATGATCCAAAGGGTATACGCAACCCCATGGATTCATCTGCTTGAACTGTTGTTGAGTAGTATGTAGTGCCGTTAGTCCACTGGATTTGAACAGTGATATTGTCCGTTAATGGTTGAATTGGTACTACTTCAGAAAACACTCTATTTCTAACCGGAGACTTGAGGACTGGAATATCTGAGCTCGATGTCGAATCTATGACCTGTATCACCATAATCTCCGACCCACCTGTAACCTTGTTGGTCAAATTGAAAGAGAACTGTGTCGTGGTATCGGGTATGGGGACAACGGTTCTATTTCCTAATGATGCATTGTAAGTATCAAGGTCAATATCCAGAAGAAGCTCATCGAAATCTACAGCAAGTAGATCTCCTTGGTAAGTCCCAGAGATATCAATACCGTTGCCCGATTCATCGACGAACTGAACGAGATCCCAGTACGACAACACCGGATATATGCTCAAGCTTCTTCCAGAAGAAAAATTCACAGAGCTTATCCCGAGATATTCGTTGACGTCGGTATATGCAGGGGTCAACCTATAGTAGTTGTCTATTTCTCTTTCTAGAACCCAGTTCTGGTCTTCGATTGAGAGTGGTTCCCTTGACCAGATACGAGCGGTATCTCCATTGGTCAATGGAAGTTTCTCAACTGGTGCAACCCATCC
>JALWRB010000239.1 GCA_027077875.1 Candidatus Heimdallarchaeota archaeon | reverse complement strand
CTTGCTCCCTAAAATCTTGGTAAGTTCAATCGCTTCCATCAAATCAACTCCCAAATGTCACAGGCTCGAAGTAATAGCCCTCAAGTGCAGGAACGTGAAAGATCAGTTGGTAACCGGTGACCTCCACTGCTCCATCACTGCGAAATAGACCACGATCTGTGTTCAGTAAGAGGGTGTGATTGTTATCTAGTGACACGAGCGAGAGTATACCATAAAACTCAACTTGGACAAATGTCTTGTTGAGCTGCGAGACTTCATAACCAGATAGTTCGTCAGAAGCATTGAATTCTCCTGTTATGGATACTAACTTGACATTAAGCACTTTTGGAGCTGCTAGTCCGTCTTGGTAACCCTCTCGATAACGAAAAGCGTGGTCAAATCCATAGTTAGGTATTATCCCAATTATAAAACCAATTAGCAAACCAATCATAAAACAACCAATAAGAGTATCTGTGGTATCCGAATTCATGCGGTCGCTACCTCCTTGTTTTGTAATATCTGTTCGTCAAGTGCAGCCAGGATCAGTTCTGATGCCACATCCTTTTTTGTTACCCGGAGTTGTCCAGAGCTCTGGATCCTCCTTCGCACTTCCTGCTCAAGAGCAGTGTTCGCTTCTTCAGTGAGTTTGACCACTGTCATCATATATTGGTTACCCATATACCACTATAAATCTATATTGGTTATTAGGTAACCAAAATACTAAATTAACCGATATTATTGTTTATTTAGTCACTGGAGTTAGAGATTGTGTTATGAGCCTTATATCCCAAAATGAGGGGATTTTACTCATCTACTTGCTGCATAAGAATGAAGCAAATATCAACCAGATTGTAGAAGAGACAGAGCTGGGACAGTTTGCACTCTATTCTGCAATCAACAAACTTCAGAATCGAGGGTTACTTGATGAGAAGAAAGGACCAAATCGGTCAAGGGTCTTATTTTTGACTAGGAAGGGGCAAGAGGTAGCAGAATTAGTCAAAGATTTGCAGGAGAAGTTAGAGCACGACTGAAAATAATTTCATCGTCAGCTAGATGTTTCCAAGAATGGAGTAGATGGAATCAGGGATTGATAAGAAGAAGAGAATCATCCTCAATTGACCGTAGATCCACAATAAAATATCTCTGCCTTTTATTACTCTAAATTCCTTAAAAATGGTATTTACATAGATTTTGTTGGAAGTGTTGGCAGAAGTATTAGATAAGTGGTCAATGAAATTTTCATCCTCTGCATTCCTTAGATAGTTTGATGTCTCCTCGATCCAATTGTCTAGTAATTCGCTTTTCCCTTCAATAATCCAAATTGCAAGTGACCACAGAACTTTTTGAGCAACCTCCGGTTTTAGTTTTAACTGCTTACGTTTTAGCATTTTATCGAGATACTGTTGGACGAGGTACAACCACTTTGTTTTGTCAGAACTATCAGATTGTATTTTTGATAAAATGTTAATTAGATCTAATCTCTCATCCTCAACATATCGATTACTGAATAAATCCAATATAATAAATGCATAGAGCCCTCCAATTGAAAGATACAATGGCAACAATATACTATTTCTGTTGCTGGCGGATATAGCCAACCACAAAAAGGGTAAGAAGACAATTACTCTTATTCCCTCAACCATTGTTGCCTGATTTTTACTTCTATGTATTATTTTCCAGATCCGAGAATTGGCAGAGTATTTTCTCTCAAGATATTTTCTTGCACATAAGATTCCAACTAAAACAAAAATGGAGATTGCAGTATCTTTGACACCTAAGGTTTGAAATAACGGAACATTGATGAAAATTCCAATAATTGCATAAAAAATGAAATAGAGAATACCAAAATTGAACCCCCTGTAGAATATTCTGTCATCATAATTGGGATCAGACATAGTTTTCTTCATTCTTAAAGGGTACTTTTTCTTCCACCGTTGAGTGAGACTAAACCAGAATTGAGTTATCTATGCCACCTCCGGATCACAAACAGTCCCAGCAGCACAGGGGCCAGAGACAGTGCAGCAGCACTGGTGGACGAATCCCCGGTGAGCGGTACAAACACGTGAGTTACCTCGAAGGTGAACGACGCCACGTGCCGCACACAGACCTCCACCTCATTCAGATCCGAGCTCAGCTGCAACCTCCACACCAGACCAGATTCATTGCCCTGGTAAGTGGTCAGCTCCGCGGAGACCTTGCTGCTGTTGCTCTCAACGAAGTCCTTCCCGGGAGAATACAACTCTGCATAGGTCCAGAGCAGGGTGTAGTTACCAACTTGTGATCCACTGGAGGTCACGTTCACCACCGCCAAGTTGGCGGTCGCATCTGGTCGGTCGACCGTGAATACCTGGTATCCGGTGTCAACAGCTCCACTTCCACGGAAGCAGGAGTAGGTAGCAGTACCGGACACATATTCAGCTCGTGTAGGTACGATCAATAAGATAACAAAGAGGAGAATCCAGACCCTCATTGAGTACGAATCCAAACCTGATATATAGAGATTCTGAGAATTTATGAGAATGAGATAGAATAATCACTATAATTGAACGCGATTATTTGAGACTACGTGAGAAATAGTTATATCAGGAATTGATTAAATTATTGTTATGGAAAACAAAGAGGGAACGCCCAAGGGGGAGAAGGTCGCACTCGCACTCAAGGCAGCCAGAGAGGCGATGGAGGAGTAGGGGGAGAGAGTATTATAGAAACAATCATAGGATTCATATCAAAGTACATTATGACGAACTTCACAAAATTTTTTGAGCGGAAGTTAAGGGGGAAATTTAGCAGAAGAGAAGATATAGTCATAAATACAGATATGGAGCTAGGGGTAATTGAATTCCTCACTCAGCACTCTGCTAAACTGATAGAGATCATCCCATTCACTGCGAAACGACCCACAAATACCAAATATGAGATCGGTGGAACCCATGTGGCAGAATACGTGAGAGGGAAGATAGTGGATATGAGAACGAAGAGGGAATTTGACATCGAGATCAAACTCACCAAGTTGGCGGTTAGCATTAAGCCAAGCTCTCCACTACCAGTCAATACTCCATTACAGTTACTGGTAGAATATAACATCAAGGATCATGTTGACAATTTCTACAATTTCAAGGTGCTGGAACACTCCACGGATATATTCGACTACAAGACAGACATAATTCTGAAGAATGTATCAATGTATAAACTGGTTGATTTTCCAATCGAGATAGACCTCCCTAAGGCACCAAAAGATAATTACATTGCGGCACTCCAACGAGAATTCAAGGTAAAGAGCGAGCGTTTGGTCGGGTTCAATTTCAGAAAAAAGTCGTCCGGTGGTAATGAAAAAGAGAAGATTTTATCACTCGGGAAGATAGGGGTTGCAGAGAAATTATTGCGAGAATATATTCGCAAAAAGAACGAGTACATTCAACTCTTGAAGGATAAGATAGAATCTAACCTTGAGATTTTTGGAGGCATGTCTTATGAGGACCTTATCAAGACCCCCTTTGCTCTGAATGAAGAAGATCAGACAAGCAAGGGTGCGATTTCCACACCTCCCTACTTCAACGATACCACAGATAAACTGAAAATCTTGTTCAAGGTTACTCTCGGAGTAAATGAGACTGCAAAATATACATTAATCAGCTATGCGGATACCTTGGATGAACTAAGAAAGAGTGCTCAGATGGTATTCTTAGAGAAGAAATCCCGTCGGACGAAAACTAAAAAAAGACGGAGGAAGAAAAGATAAGTATGAAAGAAATTATATTCTCGAAAATGGACACCTCTGTAGTATACAAAGGGCAGGCATTCACGACAAGGTTGAATATCGCAGTCAAGAATGAGAAAGGAGTGAAGGATCTCCAGATTATCGATCACCTAGATCCAAGATTCGAGATCATCCATCCAGAAATCAGGAAGATGGTGCGGGACAACAAGCTCACAATAACCAAAAAGGAAGACCCGAACCTCAAGTTTAGACCTCCGAATACATTTCTGACAATTGAGTACGATTTGACCCCAAACTTCACCTATGATTTGAATTTAGACAAATTTCCACCTCTCGAAAACCTAGAGCAATTCTTATTGGAGCTGAAAAGTAGAGCCTTGGATATTTCATTAGACAAAGACCCCTTCAATCTCTCAATCCGAACAGAGGTCTCATATATTAATTTGGATACAGGAAAAAAGGAGAAACAGACAATTTTGACAAACTATGAGATTGCCTACCCGATGGTCATTCCAGTTAAGCCTCTGATCTTAGAGGATGAGCATCATCGTATTATAGCATTTCAGAATGTGGGGAATGTTGACGCATTCAATATTGGGGTGGATATTGATCTGGAGAAATTTGAAGGGAAACTAGTTGGAATTGTCTCCATCAATTGTCATGATCGGTATGGAAACACGATTCCATTCGAGATTTTCTTCGGTGAGAAAGAACGGTCTGATGCTCACGAAGATCTGATTGAGAAAATTGGAGTTTTGAATGTTAAAGAGATCTTTTACGAAAAGCCCATCGTCCACTAAACAATCTTACCAAAAGACCCATAACCCTACTGATACTTCAGCCCATTGATCCAATTCCCCAGAAACTCCACTGCTTCAGCCACCCTCCTCTGCGGTAGCACGGCATACCGAGGAATCCCAAAGTGGGTATTGAAATCACCCCAGACGTGGGACCAGACCTCACGGGTAGGCTCCCTCAGTCCCTGCTTCCGAGCGATCAGATGAGCTACCCGGTGCACCATCTGCTTGATCTCGTAGGCAGAGCCCTGGTCCATCGGGCTGTCGTCCAGCCTCTTGGTAATCTTGTCTATATCCTCGTGGAACCCGTCCACCTTGTCCTCGATGACACCCACCTTGTTCTCCAGCTCTAGATGCATCGGATACAAATTGTGGCTGGATAAACAAGAGGACTGGGTCCTGAAATTTTAAGGGATTAAATCATCGAAATTGTTGCTCATTACCGTTGCTCAACGGTCCTATACATGATCACGTAATTCTTAATCTTCCCTTTCTCCTCCTCTCGCTGGGCTTTCGCTCGGAGGATACGCTTCTTAGCGAGCTTTACGTCACGTCTTGCTTTCTTGATTCTATCGATGTCTTTCATGCCATCACCAAGAAGGTCACCACGGCCTTGTAGTCGCCGTACAGCACCGAGGACTCGTTGACGTAGTTGTGCCCCTGGTACCACAGACCAGTGAGCACCACGGAGTTGATGCTTGCACAGCTCTTTATGACCAAGACAATTGCGTCATCTCCGACATATTTAGAGTAGCTGTTGTTCAG
>JALWRB010000238.1 GCA_027077875.1 Candidatus Heimdallarchaeota archaeon | reverse complement strand
CGAGGCAGCAAGCATCAAGGGAACTGCATGGGGGGTAGACCAATGAAGAGCGTGAACAAGACCAAGTGCGACAAGTGCACGCAGGCTAAGCCTTTGCGAGCTTGGATAAACGGCTGGAACCACACCATCAACATGTGCCGGGAGCACACTACGCAATATATCGCTATGCAAGCCAGGAGGAAGAACAGATGAGTAAGACACTACTGAAACAGAAAGGAACGGGAATAGTCACAATCAAGGGGCAGAGATGGGTGAGGACTTCGTCATCCGCACCCTACAAGATCACCGCAGAGTACGAAGATGAGGACGTGAAGTTGGTCTACTGGGGGCAGACAGTACCACCAGTCATCCAAGGAGCCCAGTATGAGATCGAGTATCTGCATATCAAATCGGACGCATGGGGTGTGGAAATCACACTCGCACCGAATCCAGATGGTCATGGTCCTCTAAGGTTTGATCTACTAACAGAACCTCAGGAAGAGCCAGAAGAAGCAATTGTTATTGCGGATGAGCATGAGGATGAGACTGCCACATGTGTATCTGACGAAGTGACTCTGAGCATACCCGAGAGCTCCATAGAACAAGTCTCACAGGACTTCAAACTCTATCAGTACGTCTTGCAGCAGATCGTCTCGAAATCTGATTACCAGGAAATAGGATCCAAATCTTTTCTCAAGAAATCAGGGTTCAGGAAGCTCGCTACTGCTTTTCAAATTTCACTTGAATTGGTCTCAGAAGAATATAACAAGGACGGGGACTATTGGAAAATCGTGGTTCGTGCAACACTCAAAAGTGGGAGATATGCAGATGGAGTGGGGATATGTGAACGTGGTGAGAAGAATCTACAGAGATCCATCCACGATATGTATGCCACTAGTTACACAAGAGCTGCAAATAGGGCGATTGCTGATCTCATAGGCATGGGTCAGGTGAGTGCAGAGGAGGTATCTTCATGAGTGGTGTGATCAACATCTCGCTCACCAAGGATGCCATGAACTCGAACTTCTGGCTGATGTTCCAGGGAAAAGTGATCACAGAGCTTCCGTCAAATTACGCATGTGCGACAGAATCTGATTTTGGATGGAAGTGTAAGAGTTGTGGGGTTGAGTCAAAATATGAACCTGGACGGCGATACAAAACCAAACTTATCGAGCGTTGCAATGCTCATTGGTACTGCAGATGCCGGAGACATGAGGTGAGAGTATGAGTTTATTAGATGATGTGAAGAGTATACTCTTGCAAATGGAAGAGAAAGAGAGATATGAGGTCATAAGGATGGTGTACGAACTCAACGAGGTACCTGACATCCGGAAGGATCCGTGGGAGGCAAGTTATGATGCCCTGCTTAGAGATGGAGCAGATGACTTGACTCTTTTGATTGCGAGATTACGCCCAAATCAATTGCCTCCTGGATTACTAGAGAAGCTAATTCTGGATAAAAGTCAAGGGACCTCACAAGATACTGATGAACGTCTAAGCGAGGTGTCTCAGGGTGCATAGCTACATACCGGACTACTTGAGCAAGTCCAATTCTAGACTTTCTCCGTTCCTCCTCTTGGACTCGTTGGTGGATCTCGGATTCGATACCGGTCCTGAGCTTCTCAACATCGGAAGACACCATGCGGAGAGGTCCAGCAAACGACTCCAGATCATTTCGAAATTCATTGATTGTATTAATAAAAGCTTGATAATGCCCCTGCGTTTCTTGCCTAATGGTACTGAGAATATCCGATTCTGCAGCAGTACGGTAGTTGAATCCAGAGATAAGACGGAGGCATGCATCGGCTACCATGTCATTGATACTATGATACTTCGCTTGGGCGAATCTCTTGATCTCGTCCTTGACATATCGAGGAATCCTGGTCACCATCTGGACGGTTTCGAAATCCTTTTCGGTGAAGGAAGAGGTATCGTAGTACTGGGATATCTCGAATCGCATGGTCCCGGATGTCTTCTTTTTCCTTGCCACATGACTGATAGCATTTACTTATTAATAAAGATAGTGCTGATACATTTAGCGGTAGCTAAGCGCAATTTCTACATCGTGGTTTCAGCCTTCTTTGCGAGATGTTCAGACTGTTGGAATCTCTATCTTCACCTTCTCTGCTATCTTCTTGAACCCCAGATTCTGGTTGAGTTTCAGGATTGGGTAGTTGTCCTCAGCGTTGTCGGTGAATATTCTGCTGAGGTTGAGGTTGTCTCGAACGAATTCCAGCATTACTGCCTTCATGTATGTAGCTATACCCTTCCCCCTGTACTCCGGTCGAACAGCTGTCATCCCGTTGTGACCTGTGTCTCCATGCAGATTCAGTTTTGAGGACCCTACAATCGTGTCACCATCCATGGTGAGGGTGAGAAAGAAACTGTACTCCTCCCTCCCCATCCTCGCCCTTGCCCTTGACCTGAGATCATCACCTGTGTACTTCTTCGGTAATTGGGTGGACTCACCACTCGGTACTCCAGCATGCGCGAGGGACTTGAACTCTGCCATCTGGTCGGAGAACTCATCGTCTTCCAAGTACCGCGCGAACAGCCTGTCGGAGTGGATGACTGTCGTCTGGTAGTCCAGATCAAAGCTTTTTGTCACATCAGAGATGTATTTCCAGTTGGCCTCGGAGATCTGGAGTTGGTTGTAGTGTTCTCTCTGCACAATCTTCCCCCCGATATCCAGTACCCAATCGAGATGGGTTTTCCGGGGGGGATTGTCAATCCAGTACAGAACTAGAGTCTCGGGTAAGTGCTCTACTCTACTCAGGATCTCACCGTATGCAGAATCTCTCCTTCTCTGGTTGTCCGTGTCAAGCTCTATCATGATCTCACCGTGTGTTGCTTCTGTGACCTCAACCGAGATGTATCCCAAGTCACCAGAATCAACCATCCACGTCCTCATCTTTCTCATCTTGTTCAGATGGACGACGTCGTTGTCAAGTCTAATCCCTTTCTGGTATTTGTCCGCTAACTTAGATCTGGTGACAAGGTAGGTTCTAACGTCCTCTGGGCTATCGAGATCAAGTTCGCTAATCTGCACTGATGGAATTACAGAATTTCAGGTATTAAATATGTCTATCTTTGGAAATTTCAGTCTCCAGCTATGGGTAGGGGTCTTTCCTCGGTGAGCTCGTCGACCTTCTCTATCCTGATGGCAGCGACCTTGAGTTCCGGGATCTTGGCGTAAGGGTCGAGCACGTCATTCGTGAGCAGATTCGCCGCGGCTTCCCTGTGGTGGAAGGTCATGAAGATAACCTTGGGTTTGATCTTCTCGGTGATCTTGGCTATGGTCACCAGTGACCCTCTGCGTGACGTCAGACGGATCATGTCACCTTCCTTGATTCCGAGCTTGTCCGCGTCCACTGGGTTTATCTCCGTCAGCTCGTAGGGTCTGCGATTGTGCAGTCCTTCGGATCGGTGGGTCATCTCTCCTGTGTGGAAGTGGTAGAGGTTCCTCCCAGTGGTCAAGATGTACGGATACTCCTCGTCAGGGAGCTCTGCGGCGTCCTGAAAGTCGATGGGGATGATCTTGCCCTTCCCGATTGTGAAGCTCTTCTCGTGAAGTATCCTCGTCCCGGGATCGTCTGTTGTTCGACAGGGCCAGCTCAGGGTGGTCTCCTCCAACCTCTCAGGGGTGATACCTCCATAGATAGGTGTGACTTCGTTGATCTCTCTCAATATGTCCGAGGGGTCGTTGTAGTCTGCAGGTATACCAAACCTCCTCAGAAGGTCTGCGAGGATCTTCCAATCAGCTCTCCTCTCGTACTCAGGTCTGAGAGCAGCGTTCACCCGTTGAACCCTTCTCTCGGTGTTGGTGAAGGTACCGTCCTTCTCCGCGAAGGACACTACTGGTAGTACGACATCAGCGTAATGTGCCGTCTCACTGAGGAAGAGATCCTGGACGACGAGGAAGTCCAGAGAGGACAGAGCGTCCCGGACCTTGTTGACGTTCGGATCCGATAACGCAGGGTTCTCACCCATGATGTACATCGCCTTGATCATCCCGAGGTGCGCTGCGTGCATCATCTCCACAACGGTGAGCCCCGGGACCTGTGAGAGATTCGGGTTGTCCCATTTCTCCTTGAAGAACTCGATGGTCCCGTCGTCAGCTACCTTCTGGTAACCGGGGTATACGTCGGGGAGAGCACCGAGGTCACACGCTCCCTGCACGTTGTTCTGACCTCTCAGCGGATTCACGCCTGTACCCGGTTTGCCCACGTTCCCGGTGATCATGGCGAGGTTGGCCAGCGATGCGACTTTGTACGTCCCGGTGGAGTGCTGGGTGATCCCCATGGAATAGACGATGGCAGCCCTATCTGCAGTGGCGTACATCTTGGTCGCTCTGCGTAGATCTTCCTCCTCTACTCCCGCTATTTTGCACATGTCCTCCACCGAGATACCCTCGAGCTTCTTGACCAGCTCATCGAATCCTTCAGTCCTCTCTCTCACGAAGTCGAGAGCAACAAGGTCCTCTTCGATGATGACCTTGAGCATAGCGTTGATAATGGCAATATCTGTCCCCGGTCTCTGTTGCATGTGAATATCGGCGATCTGTGCCAGCTCGATGTTTCGAGGATCTGCTACGATCAGCTCGGTTCTTCCCTCGAGTTTGGCCCTTTTTATCTTGTTGCCAATAACTGGGTGTGCCTCCGTGGTGTTCGAGCCGATGACAAAGATGACATCTGCGTCGTGCGTCAAGTCCTGGATGGAGTTGGTCATGGCTCCTGATCCGAAGGTTCTGACCAGACCGGTGACCGTGGACGCGTGGCACAACCTTGCGCAGTGGTCCACATTATTCGTACCGATTGCTGAACGGGCGAATTTTTGCATGAGGTAGTTCTCCTCGTTTGTGCACTTCGCAGAGGACAGGAAAGCGAAAGCCTCGGGGCCATGATCAGCCAGAATCTCCTTCATACGTCTCTCAATGAGATCCATCGCCTCGTCCCATGTCGCTCTTCGAAGCTCTCCATCCTCCCTGATCAGGGGATAGTTTAACCTGTCCTCGTGGTGGATGAAATCCCATCCATATCTTCCTTTCACGCAGAGTGCGAGACCATTGACATCCCGATTCCCAGATCTGACGGAGTCCACGTACACGATTTTATTCTTCTTCTCGTCCACGACAAATTCCAGTTGACAACCGACACCACAATACACACACGTAGACTGTACCCTCTTGAAATCAGGTTCTTTGCCCGCCTTGATCGCACTAATCGGCTTTAGCGCATCCACTGGGCAGACCGATACACAGTTACCACATGCCACGCAACCTGCTTCCTCGAATGTCTGCCCGAATCCCGCTGATGGGA
>JALWRB010000237.1 GCA_027077875.1 Candidatus Heimdallarchaeota archaeon | reverse complement strand
ACCTTAAGGTGAAGCCCGGTGATCTTAACTCCACTGTTCTTCTTCCTGGAGATCCTAAGAGGGCGATAAAGATTGCTGAGCAGTGGGATATGTATGAGCAAGTAGCTGATTACAGGCAGTACGTATCTTTCTCGGGAAAGTACAGAGATGCACCGATCTCAGTCACATCTACGGGAATCGGTCCGGCGGCCTGTGAGATCGCCATGAATGAGCTGAAGAATGTGGGAATAGAGAACCTCATACGTGTCGGCTCTTGTGGTGCACTACAGCCCGAGATAGAACTCGGTGATCTGGTAATATCGGAAGCTGCAGTTAGATTGGAGGATACAAGTGATCACTACGTAATGAAGTCGTTTCCAGCAGTCGCTTCGCGGAAGGTTACGAACGCCCTTGTCAGAGCATGTGAGGAGAACAACCTTGCCTACCACGTGGGTATAACTGCCTCCTCTTCTTCCTTCTACAACGGGCAGGGAAGACCAGCATGGAACGACTACCTCCCCAGTCACCGACAGAATTTGGTTGACGATCTGACGAAAGCGGGTGTCCTGAATTTCGAGATGGAAGCGAGTCTATTATTCGTCCTCGGATCAATCTTTAAGATGGAGGTTGGCGCAGTCTGTACGGTCTACGCCAGCAGACCCCGGAATGAGTTCGCTACACTGGGTGAGGAGAGGGCAATACAGGCAGCTAATGAGGCGACGCGTATTCTATTTGAAGAGGCTTACGACAGGATCTAGAGGTAGGTGTTAAAGGCTCTAATTATTTCTCTCCATTCGTCGATGCTCTTGCTCATGGCATTCTCCGCTATCGTGATCTCGGCTTGTGAATGGCGATCAACGAAGGACTGCACGGGATTGAGTAACCATATACCCCTGTCCCTAGCAAATCTCATTACAGCTGATTTACATTCCTCGATGTTGACATCTACAATGACATTGAACATATTGGTGTGCACGGGAAAAGGGGTAACGGTGAAATGGGAACTCTCTTCGAAGAAGGAAGCGATGACTCCCGCCCTCTCGACGTATAGGGGTATCCTCTTAAGATTCCTGCTCAGAGCTAACTTAGCGGAGACGACGTATGGGAACTGGGTCTTTAGTCCAGCCCCGGATCTCCTCTGCCACACTTTTGTCTCTTTGATCAAGTCAGGATCTCCCAAGAGGGCGCATCCTGCGAGGTTATTTAGCCCCTTGTAGAAGGAGACGTACACCGTGTCAAAAAGCTTACAGATCTCGCTCAGTGATCTACCAAGGTATGGTTGCGACTCCCACAGACGAGCCCCGTCCAGAATGGTCGCGATCCCTTTCTCCCTGCACCAGTCGGTTATTCCCTTGAGTTCCTCGAACGACGGGAGTTGCGCGAGTGAGCGCTGTGGTAGCTCAATCACAACAACTGCTATAGGCTCCTTGAGTTTCTTGAAATCATCGAGGGTCACCAGTCTATTATACAGTCTTTCAGGAGCACTAAACTGCACCCTGCGTATGTGGTGTATGACGTTGTATCCATTGTACTGCGCCATCTCTATGTGGGACTCGGGATGGAAAGCCACTCTGAAGTTCCCCTTCCGCTCACACCATATCCTCATCGCTACCTGCAGAGCAAGTGTACCTGAAATGAGGAATACTGCAGCCTCCTTTCCTAGAAGTTGAGCTACTTCCTTTTCGAAGTCTTCGAGGTACCTCCCCTTTCCGTAGTAATCCTCCTTCTCCTCTCCCAAATATTCTGCCAGCTCAAGTAGTTGCTCCTTCATGGTTTGAGGTGGGTTGTGACTGAGGTGGGTGCTACTGTCCTTCAGCTCTTCCATTGAGTCGATATGTGTAGACACAATATAATATTACCTACCCATCGACTGTATCTGGTTCAAAATATACTCCACGAGTAGGTTAACAACCACCTCCCCTTTCTCGTAAGAAGCAAGTGTTGGATCTCCGTAAACTCCCGTCTTGCTATAGTTACCAGCACTATTTGGATTCCGAGTAAGTCCATGCCTGCCCTGACGTGGATCATAGTCCTTCTCTGCCTTCTCAATCGCTACCACCTCGGGTGCTAAAAAGAGCATCATCGATGTCTCGAGTTCATCGGCGTGTGTCCCTCCCTCCTGTTCCTCCAGTCCCTCAGGTAGGGATTTGTCGAATTCAAGGAGGTCGAGAAATTCGAGATCGATCTCTCCATCCACAATCGTTGCTGCCTCTTGGATGGGTGGTGTGGTGGATACACCTGTGTTGAGTATATAGAACTTCTTCACCCCAAAACCTGCCAGTGATCTAGCGATGTCAACGATGACATCCCGGAATGTGTCATAGCGGAGGTTGATTGAGATGGGATACTCGGTGAATGCGGGGTAGTGACCGTAATTCAGTGTCGGTAGGATCAGAACTTCTACTCGGTCAGCTACACGATCGAGGAGTCGCTCCGCTAGGATAAAGTCGTTTCCAAGTGGTAAGTGAGGACCGTGCTCTTTTGATCCCGCACCAAGGGCCATAACTACAGTATCATACTTTTCCAGAAGAGATTCAGCCTCATTCCATGTTATATCACTTAACCTAATCGACACAGGTGAGAATATATCCACAGATCAAAATTCTTTCGAGAGACATTCGTACATTGCTCTGTCATACCGCGATCCGTCGTGGATTCATGAACAGCATCGCTTCTTCTTTCGTCAGCTTGATCTCTTCGTCAGACTTCTCCAAATATTCCACTGTCTTCTTTAGTTTTTCCTCCACGTCGTCGAGGAATCGAAGTGACGTACTGAACAGCACCAAGACATCCGCTAGCCTTTTGTGGTAGGTCGGTGCTTCCTCATCGATGTCGATTGTGTACTTTCCTCCGATATTGAACTTCGAGCCATCGATCTTGGCAATTTTCTTCCGACGCATGTCGTAAACATCCCAGTCACTTCCAAGTGTTAACCTGTTTTCCTCAATGCTGAACGGGTGTGCTTCGTTTGTCTTCTCATCGATGATTATGAGAGCGTATATCGCCTTGTTCATTGAGGCTCTACGCTGCACTCGCTCAAGCGGGATCATGTACTCCTCTCCGGAGATATTAATGATGAAGGATGGCATACCTTTTTCCGCCGAGATGGATTGGGCAACTCCACGGGCAATCAACTCCTCCATCGTCCCCTTCCAATTCATGGACTGGGTAAAGGATTTAATAACAAGCTTCTTTGCGGGAATTTCCTCCTTCCACGGATTCTCCCTGAATGTTACATAGCCCTTCTCTTCCTTCCCTTCCTTTATGTCCCCGATGATGTCAGTATCCTTAGTGAACTGTCTTGATTTAGCTTGGTGCTGTGTACTCTTCTTGAATCCGATTTCTGCTCCATGAGCTCCTGTTTTCCACAGATCCACCACGATAGTTCTAGTAGATTTCACAGCTCTACTGAACATCTCCATCTATATCAAGTATTCGCAAATCTGACTGGATTTTCACTTCTTCCTGACACTGAGATTACACGAGAAAAAGGGCAACTTCTTCACTGGATCCAAGAACTGAATAAGAGTCTCCTTCTCGGTCTGATCTCCCATCAACCAGACCTCCCCAAACTTGTTTACCATCAATCCGAAGTACTCCTGCATGATCTCTGTAAGATCGGGAAACATCCTTGCAAACTCCAACCCGGTTGAAAGTGGTGCACGAGTGGGAATTGATTGATAACCGTAAATGTAGTGGTCGATGATATTCCACATCCTGATCCTAAAGGGTTCTTCATACGCCACTCCCTTCTTAATTCTGAAGAATTTGAGTTCGAGGACTTCCCCATTTTTCATCTGGTTGATGATCATGAGTCTCCTCGTCTCGTGTTTCTCGATGAACTCGATGACATCCTCGAGTGTCTTCTTCCCTCGTTTCAGGTTGAAAGTCTCCTTGATACAATGCGAGAATATCCTTGCTACTCTACGTGCAGTTTCGCTGGTCTTTAGGGAAGTAGTAATTACCAAGGAATAGGTTTGGGGCATATTAATCTTCGAATCTTCTTTCTTGAATTTGTGCAGCTGTTCTGTTGATTCTCTTTCCGGTATTAGTGATGGGTTGCCATGCACCACCTGTGTATGTATAATCGCACTTTCTGCACTTCCAGATGCCAACTGAAACCTTCTTTACCTTGAGCATTCTGCATCTTGGGCACCTGTGGTAGACCTTGCTGGTCTCCTCAATCTTACGTACATCCTTCCTAAGCCTAGATCCGTACCTTGTTCCAAATCTTGCTGTACTTTTAGTCTTCTTTGTTCGAGTTACCATCTGCACCAACTACTATTACTGTTGTAATTGCTCGATGAGAATTCTTCTTTAAAACAGATTCGTTGAATACACTAGAATTTGAATGAGCGCGTGTCTATTGAGCTAATTGCTCCTTGAGGGTCTCTCTGATCTTCTTTGACAACTCCATGTTCTTCTCCACAAGCTCGAGAATCTCAGCCTTGGTGAAGGTTCCTTGCCCACCTTTCTGACCGGAGTTGATGAATTCCTCGGTGTAGCCAAAGGTAATCCGTGCATCGGAGGAAGCCTCTTCCTTGGCGTTAGGATCGACAAACAGGTGATTGCCCAGCTTGTGTGTCGTAACTGAGATCGGGATGTTGTTCATCTTCAAGGGTCTGTAGGTATCCAATAACTCAACATTGTCGTCCTCGTTGACCTTTGCCTCTGGTACTCTTGCAGTCATTAGTGCAGCCACCGCTGCGAGTGCGGAAGCGTCAAGGAGATTTCCGTTGTGATCAATGGGGTAGATGTCCACGAAGATTGTGTAGACCGTCTTTCCTTCGATAATGCAAAGATCCTCTAGATCGATGCATTCTGACTCTCTGATCAACCTGTCTGTAACTCTGGCTAGCTCGATTGTCTCAACACTGGGGGGTCCAATCCTGTACCTCACGGCTGCTGTCGGGTTAAGCTCTGCAGAGACGATGAGAGTTCCCTTATTGGGATAATCATCATAGGGTTTTCCGAGGATGATCTTCACACCCGCGATGACCTTTGTCTTCCCGAGCTCTACCATGGCGGATCCTTCTGCCTTCTCGACGAATCCTGTTTTGACCTTAATCTCCCTGAATTCGTCCTTTGTTCTTCCGTCCAGTCTTCTGTCATTTTCCAGAAGACTCTCAATGTGCGATCTCTCCATTGCTGAAGCGATAATATCTCTTTCACCCATTATTCGTCATCTCCTAATTCAAAGTCCTGAATTTCCAGATCTCTCTGGATCTTCTCGGCTATTCGCTTTGCCTCTTCGTCCTCCTCGGTATCATCTGATTCAAGACTGACATCGAGACTGTACCTGTTGGAGATCTCCTCAGCGATCGCAGCAGTGTCTGTATTC
>JALWRB010000236.1 GCA_027077875.1 Candidatus Heimdallarchaeota archaeon | reverse complement strand
TAATTGGCACTGACCTGAAGCATGATACCTCGACTTTGCAGTTCAAATATAACAGCTCGATTCTCCATTCTCTCATGGAATTCGGAATAGCAGAGCAATCGTGTTGTAGTACTCTGACGTTTAGCATTAAGATGGATAAATCCAAAAGTCGTGTGGAGTTCACAATTGAAGATGCAAACTCCTCTCTCGATGTGAAACAGCTTGTTCAGTCTATTCTTGCTTCCTGAGTTCTCCTTTGAGACTCTGATACTGCATGATCTGCGTGCTTAGTAGGTCAATCTTATCTGATTTGATCCTCTGGAATTTACTGAGTCTCCGGCTAACGTCTACGACGTTCCAATTAAGCTCGTCCCTGAGAAACACCCTTTTCAGTGTGAGGAACCTCGCAGGTGCAGGATGCACGGGTATCATTACACCACCTTTGTCCAAGTACTCCGAAGGATGTTTATCGAGGTACCTTCGATCCATGAGAAAGCCGATCATCCGTCTGATCATCTCCCACCCGAAGTGGTCTCCCATGATGGAGATGGTTATTCCCTCCTCCCGAACATAGTGGTCTATTCTCTTGATGGTGCATTTTGTGGGTCTCTCTACTTTGTCCTTCTTGATGAAAGCTGAAAAGTCATGGGCTCCCTCGAACTCCTTAATCCTGTCAAAACGTTCGGTGAACTCAGGAGCTATATGCGGAATGTTGTACTCGTAGATCTTCCCTTTTGTGGGTCTCAGCTTATACCCGCTCTGTACCTCCGTCCACGCCCACAGATAAATTGAGCCATCACGGGAAAGGGCGCTATTAATCTGCTGCAGTCGGGGGATATTTTCAAGTTCCAGAGCGATGACATTCCCTATGGCGTTCACTCCAGAATCAGTACGGCTGGCGCTCTGGTACGCTGCGTCCTTGAATGACCTTATGAGTCCCATCTCCACCATGGTGTCCTCAAGGAGGTTCTCCACAGTGTTCCCTCCTGGTTGTCGCTGAAATCCCGAGTAGGGCTCTCCCAGATAGAAGACCTTCAGCAGATACATTATCTCATCATGTAGTAGTTTCCACTGGACTTCTGTTCTTTGTCCAGCTTGCTGTTTAACTTGTTCACTCGGGGCCTGCCTGTCTGCTTATCTGCCCTGAAGGTAATGTTCTGTTCCTTGAGGAAGCTATTCATCCCCTCCTGCACAGACAGAGGTTTAGTGGCCCTCCCGTATACTCCTGGTTCACCGTCGAAGTGGATGATTCGATCTGAGATGTATGCCTGTAGCATCATGTCGTGCTCGATGACGATTCCTGCTGCCTTCCTGTGGTTGATCAGACGTCTTATCGACTTCGCCACAACCACCCTGTCCTCCGCAGAAATATACGCAGATGGCTCATCAATGACGTAGAGGTCCGCTTCCTTGGCCAAGCACAGGGCAATCGCCACCCTCTGCAGCTCACCACCAGACAATGTGGAGATCTCACGCTTCATGAGGTGCTCAAGACCAAAAGGATTGAGGAGCTCTGTCTTGAAGAAGGAAGATGCAAGGATAGAGGGGTTGGCCGCCATGAGTGCCTGCTCTATCGTCTGTGTCGAGTTGGTCAGCTCCTCAAGGTACTGGGGCTTGTAGCTGATCTCCAAAACGAGGTCCTCTTCATCCTCCTCGTCCTCGTCATCGAAATAGATCCTCGGTCTGTTAAGCTTGATCTCACCGTCCATCTCAGTTGGTTCCAGATTCCCTGCGATCATCTCCGCGAAGGTGCTCTTCCCGATACCATTTGCTCCGAGAATCCCGACGATGTCCCCTTGGTAGAGGTCTCCTTTGTCCGCCTCTACTTTAAAGCTTCCGTAGTCTTTCATCAGGTAGCCATAAGAGATGAGAGGGTTGTATCTCTCGTCGTCCCTGTTGGAGAGCTGGGTTTTCTGGAAGGTTATTGGTGTGGGTCTAAACCTCATGTTCTCAGACGGTATGTATCCATCTAGGAAGGCGTTGATCCCCTCACGCACTGACATGGGGAAGGTGACCACGCCGTAGGCTCCCGCCTCACCGTAGTAGAGATGCACCGAGTCACTGAGGTAGTCGAGGATGGCCAGATCGTGCTCCACAACTATGACAACAGTCTCTTCGTCAACGAGTTCCCTGATGAGGTTGGAGACCTTCATTCTCTCCTTGATATCAAGGAAGGAAGACGGCTCATCGAAGAAGTAGGCGTCCGCCTTCCTGACGAAGGTAGCTGCAATGGCCAACCTCTGGAGTTCACCTCCCGAGAGTTTGTCCAGTGTTCTATCCCAGATTTTGTCCAAGGAGAAGTCCTTCTTGACCTCTTCCGCCACTCCTCTCTCATCGATCTTCAGGATCAGGTCTTTGACCTTTCCCTTGGCGATGAGCGGGAGTTTCTCGACATTCTGAGGCTTATACGCGACCTTGAAGTTGCCCTCTGCGAGTGGTCTGAAGAAGTTCTGGAGCTCATTGCCCTTGTAGTGAGAGATGACCTCATCCCACGTGGGCTCCTTCTCAAACTCCCCAAAGTTAGGCTTGAATTGTCCAGCAAGGATGTTGAGCGAGGTGGACTTTCCTGCACCGTTCTGGCCGACCAAACCGACAATCCTTCCCTTTTTAGGCACCGGGAGCCTGTGCAGTTTGAACTGATTAGGACCATACCGGTGGGTGATCTGGCTATCCAGATCCTCTGGTAGATTGATGATTCGGATGGCCTCGAATGGGCACTTCTTGACACAGATCCCGCACCCGTTGCAGAGGACCTCCGAGATGTGTGCAAACTTTCCGTCATCGGGAATAACTATACAGTCCTTACCAGTTCGATTGATAGGGCAGTATTTAACACATTCTTGTGAACAGTCCTGAGGCTTACAGGTGTCCTTGTTGACAATCGCTAACCTTGTCATTATACAAAGTTCCCTCGAAGTTCTTATATTAAATATAATCGATTGAAATCTTCTGGTGGACGGTTGGATAAGTATGTTCTGTCCGTAATTCGATCACTCATAGTAGCAATAAATGGGATTGTTAAAAAATAATGAAAGCTATGAGTGGATGAGGGAACCATTTTGACTGTTGACAATCAAATAATTGACCCTGTGAAAGCACAGGAACTAATGATCTCAGAGGCAGGAAGGAATCTTCCAAGACTCTATATCTCAACTCTTCTCCTCCGATCTGCCTTCGGTGTCGTGACAATTTTATTACCTGTTTACCTCCATGATCTGTCAAACTCTGGTCTGGGACCGGAATTCTCAGGTCTGCAGATTGGCCTTATCGTTGGATCAATCTTCCTCAGTGAGATTGCTCTAGTTACCATCATGGGTCGGCTCTCCGACGTTATGCAGCGGAGAATACCTTTTATCGTGTTGGGGAACATCATCGCTGCCATCTCCCTTGCGATGTTCAGTTTCTTCACCTCGTTCGCGGCTCTATTCATCGCTCACTTTGTCGAGGGGATAGGTGCGGCTATGGTCACTGGACCCGCACTGGCGATGATAGGTGACTCCTCAAGGCCCGAGGAGCGTGGGGAGAAGATGGGATTGTACGAGACGGTGACCTTCGGAGGTATGGCAGTTGGATTCCTTGTCGGTGGTTTTCTTTATGACTTCCTCGGCGGTATCGAAGGGAATGGTAAGTACACATTCCTGATAAGTGGACTGTTCCTTGTTGGTGGGGCACTATATGCCTCACAGATGCACGAACCCCATGCACTTTCTTTCAAGGAGGAATTCTCCATAGTCAAGCGATTCTACAGGGAGACAATCCCTCATCTGTACTTCCTCCTCATCGGTGTGGGTATGATCCTGACCGTCAATGTGATCTCTCTGATCGGGGGGATCGGGAGTGAGTCGTTCTCTCTCCTCTACGTGATCACGGGCTCTGGTGTCAATTTGCAGTTCAAGGTAATCTTCTGGGGAGCTGGTTTCTTCCTACTCATTATGGGACTAATTGATTTCTACTTAGAGGAGACTGCCACAACGGAGGAGCGTGTACCTCTTGGTGGTGAGAACCATAATCACTTCACCGAGCTCACTGAAGCCATGTCGGACAAAGACCTAAAGAGGATACTCCCTGCATGGTATATGGTCATGACAATCCTCGGAACCATCGTGACCTTCCTTCCACTGATCCTGAAGAACGGTTCCCTAAGTGCAGGACCTGCTCAAGGTGATATCCCTGCAGCAGATCAGGCGATCTCAGAAGGCCTGAACACCAGCCAAGTGGGGCTCTACTTCGTGGTCGGTGTCACGCTGATGGGTGGTCTTCAGATACTGTTCGGTAAGCTTGTTGACAGATGGGGAAGAAAACCGGTTCTGTCGATTGGGGTGACCTCAATCATGCTCCTCACCCTCGAGGTCGTCTTAGCGATCCTCTTCTTCCCATCATGGTTCGGCGGATTCACCACACCTGATGGGACAATCTTCATAGTTGTAGCTGCCCTGACAGGTATGGGTGTCTCGGCATTCGGTCCTGCGGCTCTTGCGGTACTGGCGGACAACTCGGATGTGACCAACCGTGGGACGACATCAGGAATTTACAGCCTTCTTCTCGGACTCGGGCATCTCTCTGGTGATATCATCGGAGGTGTGATTTGGGATCTGGGACAGGAACTCGGTGGTGACCGGGGTGCAGCAGCGATGATCTTTGGTTTCTGCTTCGTGCTCGCTGGTCTCGCTTTCTTCTTCGTCCACGCCATCCATGAGACCAAGGGAGAGTCCTTAGATGTAATCGGTACTTAATTAAAAAAAGAGATATAACCCGAGAGAAATAGGGCAGTTTATGCGTAAGAGGATTGTCGCCTTGGACATGATGAGGGGATTGGGGGTCTTCGTCGTGATCGTCATACACGCCATTGCCTTCAATATTCTTGTACCAGATCCACCATTGCTGAAAGAGGTCATAGAGAGATCCCATCCCTTACTCCTCGTCATTCTCATCCCTCTAATCTTAGCTTCATCGTGGTTTACAATATTCATTTTCATTAATGGTGTGACCCTTGGGTTCTCATTTTCAAATTACAATAGGATGAGTCCACTGGAACCTCTGCTCAAGCGTAAGACAGTAAACGGATTGTCCTTGGCGCTCATGGGGACGTTATTCTACCCTCTCTTCTCTCAGACAATATACAACGGGGGTGACTGGGAGTACTCTTCCCTCACTGGTTCGATCTATCTCTGGAAGTGGGTTCCAATCGACTGGAGCAAGTTCCTTAGGCATACAGTACTCGCAGGGATAGGACTATCTTCCATCCTTGTGTCAGTCTCCCTCTTCTTTCTCTTTACGAAGGTGAATAGTTCTGGTGTGGATAACCGGGTGGGCTACCTGACCAAGTCTCTGTCAGCCCTTACAATATTCG
>JALWRB010000235.1 GCA_027077875.1 Candidatus Heimdallarchaeota archaeon | reverse complement strand
GTGTAGCGAGGAAGACCGCTTTGTCCTTTCCCAACCTGCGTATTGTCTGCCGTACCTTGCGGGCCACCAGAACATCAAGCCCAGTTGTGGGTTCGTCTAGAAAGAGGATTCGGGGGTCACCGAGCAGTGTGCGCGCGAGCATCGCCCTCTGCTTCAGCCCTCCTGACAGCGTGCTCACGCGATCATCCAGCCTGTCCCCCAACTCCATGACCGCTGCGACCTCCCTGATTCTGTCCAGGAGTTGGGCGTCTTTCAGCCCCTGCATCTGCCCGATGAATGCCAAGTTCTCACGGATGGTGAATTCCTCGTACATTCCGGAGTCCTGGGGGAGTACACCGATGACCGAGCGGACGAGCTCGGGGTCCTTGACAGGGTCGATCCCAAATACCCTCGTTGAGCCTGCAGTGGGGTGGAGCATGGTGGTGAGTATGCGGATTAGAGTGGTCTTACCCGCACCGTTAACTCCTATGATCCCGAAGATTTCACCCTCCTTGACGGAGAAGGAGACGGATTTGAGAGCCTCGATCGGAGGATCGGAGTTGTAGATCTTCTGCAGGTTATTCACCTCAACAATGGCTGATTGCATGTATTTCAGCACATAAACTGCCCTTATAAATCCGACGGATGTGCCCCCTGATTTCCGAGAATTTTGGACATATAGAGCGAATACTCCAACATTTAATAAATTCGACTAAGTCCTAATTTCGCGGCGGGTAATTTGCGTATAAGTCCCGCTATACGTATATTCGTACGGACAATTGTGAGTACAAAATGAGGAGGGGACAACTATGACCACTCCAGACGACACAGAAGTAATCCCATTTAGTGACCAGATCCAAGAGGCACTGGTCAAGGCAGCAGAGCTCTCAGTGGAAGAGAGGGAATCCCTCTTCATCTCACTCATGGAGAGTTTTGCACAACTAGGACTGGAGCCTGATATTACCAAGATGATGCTTAGATCTTATCGGGCTTTTCAGACTCTTGATGTTGACCTGTCCAAATTGACTTTATCTAGAGATGAGTCTAGATATCTAGAAAGTGCATACGGCCGCGAACGGCCAATAAAAGAAAAAGAAAAAAGAAAAGAAGAATCTAACAGAGAAAATCTTTCGCAGCGAATCCGGAAACAGTTCGGAGATTTGAATGATTTCAATTTCGAAATCAAACAATTTCTACGAACTAATCAGGATGTAATCAAAGCCTTTGAAATTGTTGGGGCAAGTTCTGTCAACGGATTACTTCAGTACCTCCGAGAAGTTCAGGGAATTCGGATTGGAGAGCACCGATTAAGATCAGTCCTCCAAACTCTATTCAGCTACGGATTCCTGAAGATGGTAAAGATAAAGACAAACTATCCGAAACCAGCTCATGTCTACTATGATCCTGGTCATCCTCTAATTGATCAAATCCTCAAACGAAAAAAGGAATTCTACTCTACAGAGGCAGGGTTACTTGAGGATGAACCTATTGAAAATCATCATAACCACGAGGACCCAGTGGTCCAAAGGAAAATAGCCTGTATTTGTGGAGAGCAATTACTCGATCGAAAATCATTGCGGATACATGTACGTAACTGTGAAACGTTTATGGAGGGGAGATCATGACCATAGATCAAGATATCACTAACTTTCTGTCAAATTTCGTCGACTTTGAGGGTAGGTACGTCTACCAAGACCTCTTGAGTAGACACTGGAGTGTAGGAGAATACTTCAACATAGATTTCTATGATATACTTCTCTTCGAGGATGAGCAGGATACCTCGGACCTGCAAAATACCTTAATGCTAAATCCCGATGCGGTCATCAAAGCATTTCGGAGGATAATAACCTCTGAAATCGGGGTTTCGATCGAGGTCGGAATCAAGAGACCAATGACACTCATCTCCCCTGAGAATATCAGGGTGGAGCATGAGAACCAGTTGGTTCGGATGGATGTTATGGTCATCCAACGGAGCATTCCAGAAACCATGACAATCTCGATTGATTTCAAGTGTTCGAGAGGTCATGTCATTCCAAGTGTGATACAGCCTTACGGGAGGTATGTCACACCTGCAAATTGTACGGATACAATGTGTCGGAGTAAGACATTCTCAATACTTTCCGAGGAGAAGATAGACTATCAACGGATCAAGGTGCAGGGACAGAACACAGCTACGGGTGGAACTCCAGTCTCCTTGAGTTGCCACTTATATCACTCGAACGTGAACAAAGTTGCACCTGGAGATTCGGTCACATTGAGTGGGATATTCCGGGAAGTACCCCGCAAACTTCAGAAGGGGAAACAAACCACATACGATCGTTTCCTAGAAGTTTTGCACATCTCATCTTCAAAGTCGGAGATCTCTATTTCAGACGACGATATACAGAAAATACGAGAAATGATATCACGTCCACGGTACTATGAGAATTTGACCTCATATATCGCACCTCATATTCTTGGATACTCTACCGAGAAAGAAGCCATCCTGTACTACTTGGTTGGAGGAGTTGAGAAAAGCTTGAATGGTTCAAGGTTGCGAGGTTCCCTGAATATCATGTTGGTGGGAGACCCTGGTACCGGCAAGTCACAGATACTCAGCTCCGTACTGAACTTAGCTCGTAAAGCTATATACTCAAATGGGAGAGGTAGCAGTGCAGCAGGTATTACCGCTGGGGTAACTAAGGATGAGCGAGGAGTCATGACCCTCGAAGCTGGAGCATTAGTCCTAGCAGATCAAGGTTATTTACTTATTGACGAATTTGACAAGATGGATCCCCGTGATGTCTCTGCTCTCCACGAGTCCATGGAGATAGGGACAGTATCAATCTCGAAGGCAGGCATTCAAGCCAGATTAAATGCCCGTGCTTCACTTCTCGTCGCAGCGAATCCGAAAAACAGTATTTGGGATCCAGAGTTGACCTTGGTTGATCAAGTCAACATGCCAGCTTCACTCATTTCACGGTTTGACCTCATCTTTGTGTTTGAGGATCAAAGGGATGAAGATACGGATCTGATAGTAGCCAATAAAGTGTTTGAGAACAGGAGTGAAACCAAGGACGTGGATATTGAGTTCCTTCAGAAACTCGTGCAAGAAGCGTCACGATGTGAACCCAAGTTCAGTCCAGCAGCTAAAGATCTCCTGATATCTTACTATACTGACCTAAGAAGTTCTGATGCAGTGGTGACCGTTAGACAATTGGAATCCTTGAGTAGAATTGCAGAAGCGAGAGCAAAACTCAGATTTGATACCGTAGTTCGCCCTGAAGATGCTGAACGAGCTATAGAGATCATGAGACATTCGATGGCAAAAATAGCCATAACAGAAGATGGCTCTTGGGACATGGATCTACTTGAAACAGGACGATCAAGAAAACAGAATTCAATGTTCTCAAAAGCTATCGCTGCTTACAATGCACTTGGAGCCGAGTTCACTTTTTCCGAATATTTAGCAGAAATGAAGAATCATATGGTCAGCGAGAAGTACTCTACAGACTTGCTCTCTAAATACAAACGTGAAGGACGGGTAATGTACTCAAAAGGGAGGTACGTGAAGACGTGATCCCACAGGCACTTCATGCAGAGACCCTTGATCTCATACGGCAGCATATGGAGTGCTGCGATGATGTCCTTTGCACGCACTGTAAACATATCTTGGATGTAGTAGTGGCAACCAAGCACTCCGCCCGTGACTCAAACCCTCTTCATCCAGCAATTCCTAAATATGATTGTGACAAATACCAACAAGGAGGAGGATCGGATGTCTAAACCCAATATCAGCTTCAGGGACGACCCAGAGGTGATCCAGCTTCTGAAGGAGGAGCTTGGCGAACAAGAGACTGCGAGTGCGGTTCGTGCAGCGATTCGTCACACGCTTTTCTGCCAAGGGAAGAACTGCAATCACTTTGGAATTATTGGAAAAATTGGAGAAATTTCCAACCGTCTTATGGAGTATGACTTAACCATTGGTGAAGCAGCAAAGATTCTCGGGAAACGGTATTCTGTGGTGCATAATTGGGTCGTCAAAAACAAATTGAGGTACATTCGGATTGGAAGTAGCTACCGACTACGGAGTATTGATATAGATAAAATGACTAATCCAAAGGTCACGCAAGCCTAAATAAGCTGCCGAGTCGTAGCTACATGTGCCGGGACTGCAATACCCAAAAATGGAGCAGATTTTTTGGTGCAGAGATCCCGGCTACCCTCCCCCCAGCACGATGCCTTGGGGCGGCTATGCCCCACCTTACTCCCTTATGGGGAGTCTGTCTCTTCATGGTACTGAGTCGCTCCCCACCTGCATTTCCTCCGTCTCTCATACTCTCTTCTAGCTTCTTTTCATTTAGTACTTATGCAGAATTTACTTTATCCCTCGAACGTAGTCGTTATGTGGACTTGGAAACAGCGGTTGGAAAAACTGCTCAAGCTTGGGTTCGTAGCTCTAACTTTTCTGCTCCTAGGAGGAGGTGGCTCGTACATGTACATGACCTCTCTTCCTCCTGTTGAGGTTCCCGTCGAGGTCCCAGTTGAGGTCCCAATTGACGTACCAACTCCTGTTTCAGACTGGGAGATCTTCATCAACGAGACCGCGAGGAATCAGCAGCAGAACCTCACTTACCTGTTTGTGGTGAGTACAGATATCGGCGAGGCCATCCAAAACAATGTGACTGTTGGATCTGATGTCTCGGTGGTAGGGTCTGATCGCATGTGCAGTTCCAACCTCGGATTCTTCCAGCTCAAGGGAATACTTGGAGGCATCCCTTGGACAGCGTGGGATGCGATGAACAGCGAACCAGATGGTGGATACCACCTCTCCGTATCCAAAGACGAGTACTTGCTCTGGTCCCGAGTTGACGGGCAGATTATCGAGCTCAGGTACAGCCGTGAGCTTGGCACGCTCTGGGAGGCGTATCTCCAGTTCCCGACCTGCTTCGGTAGCAACATCTCTGTTAAGGTGCAACAGATCTCGTGGTGGTAGTTCTCCCGTCACTCATACCCTATAGTATTTCTAAATCTATATTTGAACCATGCAAAGATCAAAGGTACTAGCACTCGCTTTAATGAGTATATTCATACTACAAATGTTCTACTCTTCATCATCTGAAAATATAGTAGACGCTGAAGAGATGAAGAATGAAGTGATGAGGCAGGTGAACTCTCCAACTCCTCAAAAAAACACATCTGAAGTAGTCTCTCAAGAATCTGGGCCCACGAGTAGTTTCGGGCAGGACTCCCTGTCACCCTCTTCATCCGCCAACTTGGCGGTGCAGTGGCAGCAAGGAGAGTCAGTCAAGACCCTGATTACTGCTCGTGGATTGAGCGTCCTCCGAATAGTTGATGAGTATTCAAAGGATAGACTCGCGG
>JALWRB010000234.1 GCA_027077875.1 Candidatus Heimdallarchaeota archaeon | reverse complement strand
GAGGGTGTTGTCAGGGTGGTCTTCGACATGGACGCGGATAAGGATGAGAGCGAGAGTAGTAGCGATTAACGGAACACCAGGGAGTGGAAAGACCACAGTAGCTCAGATGCTCAAGAAGGAGGGGAGACAGGTCATCAACATCGGTGAATTTGCCAAGGAGCACGGGTGTGTTGTCGAGTACGACGAGGAGAATCAGTGTAATGTCATCGACGAGGATCTTGTTGAAGAGAAGCTGAGGGAATACCTCAGCAATACGGATGGTACCGTGATCGTCGAGAGCCACCTCGCGGATCTCGTACCCGAGGAGTTCCTTGACCGTTGTTTCGTCTTGGAGGTTGGGGTCCCTGACCTGATTGCAAGGCTTGAGAAAAGGGGGTATTCCACCAAGAAGATCGAGGACAACAAGCTCTCCGAGCTGATGAAGGACTGCTACATGAACTCGCTGGACGCGTTCGGAGAGGAGAGGGTGGAACTTGTTGCGCCGATGGAGATCGATGAGACCGTCAAACTGATAGAAGAGTACTTGGATGGTCTGGAGCGAGGTAGATAAGATGGTAGATCCAATCGACATTGAGAAGGAGATCATAGAGCTCGACGAGGAGGCCAAGAAGCAGAAACTCCTCGAAGAAAAAATCAAGAAGGAGGAGGAAGAACGCCGAAGGATTGAGGAAGAGCTTCGCAAGAGGGAGGAGGAAAGAGAACAGAGGAGGCTTTCTCGTCCGTCGGACTTTGATGAGGACTTCATCATACCCCTCGTAGAGAATTCGGGTGTAGCGGTTAGATGCCTGTTCAGGGACTGCCACCAGTGCTGTCTTGAGACGGAGATGCTTCTCACAACCGATGATCTCGCAAAGTTGATCGACGCGGGATACAGTCCTGAGGATTTCTGCTATACTCCAAGGGAGGCAGATGGTTTCTGGCAATTGAAGAATGTCGACGGAAGGTGCTATTTTCTCTCGGAAAGTGGGAAGTGCACGGTCTATCCGATCCGACCTGAGGGGTGTAGACTGTACCCCCTAATCCTGACTCTGGACACAAATGAAGTAGTCGTGGATGACGACTGCCGTGAACAGGAGTGGTTCGAGAAGCAGGTCTATGAGAGACAGCAAGTGATGGAGGTTCACAACCTTGTATCTACATTGCTGCTTGAGCGAGAAGACGTCACCTTTGAAGATTGAACCCCCAGAATTCGTAGTCCTCCATGGTATCCATATCCCTCTGTATCTCCTGAATTATATGGGTGGCAAAAGGTGAGTGTTCCTTATCTAGGAGCTCTACAAACTTGGAATAAGAAGACTCCCCTAAAGCATCCTGTTCCCAGAACCGTCGCTCAAGGATGGCGAATGCCGTACCGTTGTCAAAGGTGGGAACGAGTACTTGGGAGAAGAGGGAACTCACCCGTCCGATCTTCTCGAAGGTATCCTCCTTTATCTGGGGAAGATCTGGCATCAGCAGTGCAACATGTTCGCTGATGAGCGATTTGACTGCACCGGCCACTGCTTTATTAAGGGATTGACCGTCATCCAAGACAACCCGATAACCATTGCTCTTCATTCGGGCCGCCAGTTCTCCGTCAGATGTAAGAATGATGATCTCGTATTCCTTCCGTGGTACTGCACGTAGTGCCCTACTTAGCAATTCTTCTACGAGGTTATTCACCAAACTGTCATCGAGGTCTTTTCTCAACCTACTCATCGCAGAGTGGACGCCACGGATGGGAATGAGTAGCGGGATCATCACAGTACCTCCATCAGGAACTGCGCCATTCTTTCCTTGTCCTGCATCGTCGCGAGGGTTATATCCGTGAATATGGGCTCAATACCAAAGTCCTCTACCAACTGAGCTTGCGAGCGATCCGCTTCGTCCAGAACCAGCCGTGCACAGAAGTCTTTGTAGTTCTTCACCAACCCCTCAATTGATGCACCCATACCCACTGCATCCATCAGTTTTGAGGTGGGTCCAGAGAATGCCTTTGAGCTGACGATTGGTGAGATCGCTGTCACTCTCTCCCTCTTATCAACCAGTTTATCCCTTATCTCCTCTACGGAAAGGATTGGTCCTATGCTTGTGACAGGGTTGCTCGGTCCAATGATAATGTTCTTGGATGCTGATAATGTTTTGAAGACGTATGGGGTGATATGAGCATCTTCAGATCCAACGAATTCCACACGTTCAACATCAATCTCGGTACGGTACCTCACAAAGTATTCTTGGAAGTGATAGCTATTCCCCTCCTTGTCATGGAGAGTCGTTGTGACCTTCTCATTACTCATGGGATAGATCTTTGCCCGGATCCCCCACTGCTCCATAAGTAGGTTGGTGACATCGGAGAGTGAATCCCCCCTTCTCATGAGGTGATTCCTGAAGATGTGAAGCGCCAGATCCTTGTCCCCGATGAGAAACCATGTGTCCAAATAGTCGGAGGGGGTGAAGGTTCTGAGTTCTTCTAGCATCCTGAAGGTCTCGTCCTTCCTTCCCCAGAACTTCTCCGTATCAAGCAGGTCGGCGAAGAGGTAGAGGACAGTGTCGAGGTCTGGTGAGACCAAGAGTGAGTTCCAGTAGTAGTCGTCCCCGGTGTTGCAGACTACCTCAAGCTTGGAGTCGTCGACAATCTTCCTGAATCCTTGGAGTAGCTTGGGAGTGCCTGTACCTCCCGAGAGAAATGTATACACATCGAGAAACTGTAGTCTTGGTTAATATCTGTTACTTTCTAGAGTACATCGGATCATCAGAATCCTTGGAGTCCACTTTTACTAACTTCTGCCTAATGAGCATGTCAAGGTGCCTCCTGAGAAAGACGTCGTAGAACTTCATCTTCTTGTACTCGCCGACATCTGGACGGTAATCCTGCATGAAGCAATTGTAGACCTTGGAGTATGGTTTGGGCACTACATCCAAGCACTCAAGGACCTCCTTGGCCACCTCGGTCATTGTCTTGTTCATGGGCGAGACGAACCTGTTCATGTCGGATATTACAACTGGAGTGTCGTAGGCATGGAAGAGTATGTCATAATTCGCCTCTTCGAGGAAGTTGATTCCTTCTCGGTAAGATTTGAACGAGGAAGTCTGATCGACGTAGTAGTACGGAAAGTTCGGGAGGAATTTGCCTAGTAGACCCGAGGCCAGTAGCTTCCCCTCCTCATAGAGGAATATGGAGTGTCCGTTGTGGGGGCCAGGAAAGTGATTGATGATGACCTTGGACTTGGCCGTCTCATACGTCTCGAACTTCCCCACTCCAATCACATTCTTGATCTCGTCTGGAAGTGAACGTGCGAGTGATTTCATCTCTTGGTAAAACCGACCTTTGGTGTAGTTGTCCCTAGGTTTCCTGACTACCTCCTCTATGTCCTTATGAACTACGATCTCAAGATTCTCAAATCGTTTATTTAGGTCCTCAAGAACAGGAAATTCGTTGTGCGTTATACTGGGGAGGTACAGTCTGATCTTGGGATTATCGTATGCCCTGTCCCTGAGAAATGTCCTGAAATTACGGACAAACTTTGACCCAGACGCCCCAAAAATGATAATAGGGTTGTCCACAACGACGAGACCTCCATAGATGGCCCCTTGCGCACCAAACCCGCCAGTGATGTGGTATATCTCAGGTGTCAATTCAGAGTATGTCAATAGGAAAAATTCGATGTAACCTAATTTAAACGTATTTAGATCGCAGGAATTGAAATCCCAAAATATTCCCTCAAACTGTCCATCCTGTCCTCGACAAGTTCACTTGAAATATTTGCGATCAGACTGTCAGCTTCCTTGGAACCCTCCTCTGTGAGAGCGAGAGTAATTTCCTTCTTGGCGCTGATAGTGATAGAGATGTAGCCCTCTTTCTCAAGCTTCTCCAAGTACTTCCACAGCTGCTTGTTGCTGATGCCTGAATAGTGGAGATACTGTGGCTTTATTGCAGAGAATATCTCGAAGACCAGGTAAAATTCATCAAGGGTGTAGTGTACTCTGATCGTGCCAAGTGAGAGGAGAACAGCCTCCTTTAATGTGAGCTGGCTCTCGAATGTAGGCTCCCATCTGTATGAAAGATCAAGCGTTTCCACAATACTAAAATGGCGCTCTAAGTTAATAAGCCAAGAGAGGGTGAATTTCAAGTGAAAATTAAAGCGGTGCAGCGCGAAAATTAACACACGAATCCATCTCATTTTTATGAACGAATGGCCACCGAAGAACTGTGAGCGCAGAAACATGTTCCAGTTGTGGAAGAGAAGTTAAATCGACATGGAAGTACTGCCGATACTGTGGGAATAATCTCCAACAAACAAAAAGAACTCAGAGTCCCACCAGCCTTGAACTCGAGGACCTCCCCTCCAGCACTGAGCTGAGTATCGACAAGGATACACTCTTCAAGACATTGAAGACCCGCAAGACCCGGAATAAGATTAACAAGAGAAAATCTGAGCTTAAGGCGGAGATCAAGCACGTTATGGAGCAGAAGAAGGCGGGATTTCTTGATAAGGAGATTGTTACAGAGAAGATCAGCAAGCTGAAGAAGGAAGTTGAGGAAGTTAACAAGGAGGAGAGTGAACTCAGTGATGTCCCTGAGTCCTTGGCCATAGAAGAACTAGTTGACCAGATCGAGGCTACGAAGGAACGAGTCGCCAAGATCAAGACAATGAAGGAGACCAGTACCATTTCTAAGGACACACTTGAGAATGAGATGAAGAAGTCACTCGCTACTCTTGATCTTCTGAAAGCAGAGCACTCCAAGCTGGCTTCTCGGATTAGGTCGTGGCAGAACGAATTCATAGCTTCCCGTAACACACTTCGGAGTGATTTGGAATCCCTCAATTTGAAGAAGGAACTGGGAGAGATCACGAAGGAGTACTTTGTGGAGGAGAAAAAACGGTTGGTTGAAGAGCTAGAGATCTATGACTTTGTCATTAAAAATATTGATCTTATCCTGAAAATATAGATCTGCGAATCAGTCATCCTCGATTCTTGCAATTTTAGGACGAGAAAGTTCCTCCACCTCGGCAATCACGGGTTTGTCCAATTCCAAAACGTCATCCTCCTCGTCAACCTCGACGGTTTTCTCCATCATGGTCCACCCCTTGAGCTCTAGGGAGAAATACACGTCGTCCTTTCCGATGCATGAGATTCTGATGGTCAGTTTGTTATGTGTCTTGTCTATGACCTCTGGGTAGAGACATTCATCCTCGAGAATCTCGAAGAGGTGATCGACATATGCCTGTGAGATTATCTCTGTGGTACTGGAAAGGATCTTGGTCCCAATCTCCGAGATGTAGTAGAAGACATTCCTTCCCTTCTTCTCGGATCGGATGAGGTTCGCGTCTATCAATCTCTGGATATGATGCCTGATTGTGTCGTGGTGG
>JALWRB010000233.1 GCA_027077875.1 Candidatus Heimdallarchaeota archaeon | reverse complement strand
AATGAGTGCGGTGATAGCTTCCTCTCTCACCTCGATAGACTCATCGTGGAGGCTCCCAATTATCAGGGTGGCAATGGCATCTACATTCCCGTACTTGTACTCAAGTAGGGTGGACAGTATCCTGACTGCATTTGCTCGGTGGGAGTCTGACCCCGAGGCCAGCTCACTTCTAAGGACAGAGTCGAGCTCTCTACCGAGTTCCGGTCGAGCTCTCACGACCTGCCGGATAGCGTCAATTATTAGGTCATCATTGGTCTCATCCGCAGAGCTCAGCTGTACTGTGAGTGTAGACAGGGCCATCTGACCAAGTTGGGCGTTGTCCTTGCTTGACTTGTTGAGGAACTGGATGATTGCATCGGGGTCCTTAATCCTCGCCTTGGCCAAACTCTGAACGAGCTTGGAGAGGATGTAGCCAGTTAGCTCTTCTCTCTCCTTCAGGATTTTTCTCAGGGTCTGTGACGCTTCCCACCTCACTGAGACATCCTCCTCGTCCATAGATGTGAGTAGATCATCGATGACATCGAGTAGCTCCTCACTCTCCAGTCCGTGAGCGTAGAACCCTATTGCCCGCATGGCATAGATCTGTGCACCAGTATACTTGGACTGCATGGCCTTCTTCAACGTCGGGTAGATGTCGAAATCCAAGTCTTTTACATTCTTTACAACAAGGTAGAGTGCTTTGGAGGCAGTTACTCCGATGGACTTGCTCCCACTGTCCAACCCCTCCTCGATCATACGTATGAGAAGAGGGAGCTTCTCCAGATCCTTTGCAGTCTCCTTTGTGGTCTGTTTTAACATCTCGTCAATGGCCCTCTCTGACTTGAGCTTCTCGTAGAAGTACACCCATCCCTCGTTGTCCTTGTAGAATTTTGGAACCTCTCTAACTAACCTCGACTCTGCACTGCTCGGTGGTCTGAAGAAGATGATCAGCGCTGCAAGGATGAACACGATGTTCTGGAGTGCGAGGAACATGGCGAGTATGGTACGGTGCTCTCCCATCCCAAGGGCCCCTAGGACGGTGTTTTCCTGCCTGCTCTCATCGAGGCTGATGAAGAGCTCGAGAATACTTGAGAGCACAACTCCGAGGAGAACAAATGCCGCTAGGAACAGAGGGAGGACACTGATCTTGAACCCCCCCTCTCTCCACACACCAAGAAGCTCCTTCAGCGCACCTCGCCCTTTGTTGATGAGAACGAGGGAGATCGTGATGATCACGGTGAAAGTAATGATCTGCTCATTGACGTCCTGGAAGGTCTTGATGATGTTGTTGAAAGTGAAGATTGCCGTAGTGATAATCGCCTGCAAAGCGAGTAGCACAAGAAATATTCCCCCGACCTGAATACTGGGGACATATCTGAGCTTTCCCGTCTTCTCGTCCCTGAAGCTGATCTTCGGCCATCCCAGTGCCCCGAAATCAGAGAAGAACTTCTCCTTTCGAATCATTCTGAGCCGGAGGAGATCCTCACCAAGCCCCGTCCCTGCCAGTGCTCCCAGATTAATCATGGGGAACATCAAGGCCCAAAGAATTGCACCGTTGATGAGATCCACTTTTAATCCAAGGGAGATCAGTACTATGGGGAGTACGTACATGACAGTGTACGTGAGCAACGCTGCTAATGTCGAGGACCTTACTTTTACAGCCAGTCTCTCTAGAAATCGTTCGAGATAGAATTCTGCAGGAAGTGAAGAATCTTCCCCTGGCTTGGCAAGGATCTTGAACTCGAACAATGGATGTACCAGCAGGAAGCCTATGATGATCTCAAGCAGGGTCTCTGCCATTGGAGAGGGACTTCTCCCCATCACAGTCTCCGTACCTATGATTACAAGTGCCACAAACCCTATGGCCACGAATGTGTTGAACACAAGTAATCCCAGTTGCATCTTCAAACTCAGCTTAGAGACAGACTCTACACCTGCAGTTGACTTGACGTCCCTAGTACTGAACCCCCACGCAGAGACGAAGATAAGTGTCCACAGTACCAAGACAAAGACGGTTAGGGTATCTCCCTGCAGGAGCTCCGTCATCTCTTGAAAGAGGACTAGGTAATAGAAACCTAGGACTGTCAGAAAACTCAGAATTGATGTTAATCGAGGATCAATACTTACCACACTAACTAGTGACAACTCTCAATATTTCTATGTTTGTACACTTCAATTTTGGATAGTAATATGTACCAAATCATTCATAACTTCTGAATACTCCATCAGTGTGATGTCCTCACGAGATATCCTGCAACCCCTTCCCGGTCTGAGGGAATTCTTCCCGGAGTTCTGGGCTGAAATCGACTTCATCATATCGAAGATGAGAGCAGTATCCCTGCGGTACAATTACCAGGAGTACGAGGGACCCTCCCTTGAACCAATTGAGCTGTACCAAGCAAAGAGTGGTGACGAATTACTAGGGGAGGTCTACCACGTGTACGACAGTGAGGACCGTCATCTGGTACTGAGACCAGAGCAGACTCCGACCTTGGCAAAGATGCTCGCGAGGGAGCAGCAGAGATACTCCCGACCGATTAGGTGGTTCTCGATCCCTCGGCTCTTCAGGGACGAAGGTGTTCAGCGGGGCAGGACGAAGGAGTTCTGGCAACTCAATGTCGACATACTCGGTGAGAAGTCCGTAGCTGCGGATGCCGAGGTTATCGCCCTCGCCATTGACATCATCAAAGAGTGTGGTGTGGATCCACAGAAGTTCAATGTGCTTGTCAATCACCGATCCCTCCTGAACACATACCTCGAATCACTCGGAGTGGATAACCCTTCGGCGGTGATCCAGACGATAGACCGCAAGATGAAGTACATCCAGAGCTGGGTGATAAGCGACCTGATCTCCAAGGGGATGGAGGAGTCCAAAGCGAGGAACGAGTCCATGCTGATCCGAAAACTTCTCAACGCCAGCGGGGATTACCTTGCGAAGCTGAAGAATGAGCTTCCAGACGAATACACAAGCTATCTTGAAGATTTTGAGACCATCGAACGTGACGTCATGTCCTCCGAGTTTGAGAAATTGGGAATCGACGGTCAGACTCGTGAGAAGATCCTCAAGATGACCGCGATCAAGGGGAGGAAGGAGGAGTTCTTCGATAGGCTCGGGACCATAGACTTCCCGGAAGAGAGCCAGTCCGCGATCGGGGAGCTGAAGACACTGGCGGAGTTTCTCGAAGGATTCGGTGTGCTCGACAGCGTCCTCTTTGACCTCAGTCTGGCCAGAGGGCTGGACTACTACACCGGAATTGTTTTCGAAGCGTTCGACGCCTCCGGTGACATCGTCCGTGCTCTGTGCGGAGGAGGGAGGTATGACGACCTTGTGCAGGTTTTGGGCGGACAGCCTCTCACTGGTGTTGGATTCGGAATGGGGGATGTTGCCCTGCTGGAATTCGTCCGCAAGAACTCGACCCGATTCACCCCTGAAGACTACTCGGTAGACATCTACGTCGCCCCCATCAAACCCGCGCAGGGGCCAGTGGCCATCAGGCTGGCTCAGGAGCTGAGGGAGTCATACAAAGTGATGTGCAATCCATTCAAATGGAAGATCAAGAAGCACTTCAACATTGCAGATCAGTACGGTGCGAAGTACGCTATTGTCATCGGTCCTAGGGACGTGGAGCAAGGAACATGTAACCTGCGGAAGATGGAGGACGGAAGCTCAGAGGATATCCCCATGACCGAGCTCAGGAAGAGGCTCAAGGATCTGCTCTAAGCTCTTGGAGGGGCTCCTCCGACGAGGAGGCCGGGGAATTTCATCAGATAACTCACGAATCTCTCGCCCACTGCCACTTCTCGGAGACGCGAGGGGTCCCAAGGAGGTAGTACTGGCTCAAATGACGGATTGAGTACATCCTCTGCCCAGTCGGGGTGGATGATCCCTGCCTTTCCGACTGCCACTATATCTGCACCTGTCTCAAGAGCGCGATCTGCACTTTCTTTGTTCCATATTCCACCGGCTACCTCAATCTTCACATCAGGTGGTACGACCTCTCTGATCGCCGTCACAACCGGTGTTTTGTCCTCCTCGAATGGTGCTGGACCGCTGGCATCCCTGAGCGAGAGGTGGATCACATCTGCACCGTCCTCCGCCAGCCACCTGCACAGCTGCTTGGCGTCTGATAGTGTGAGGCCACGTCTTGCGTAGAGGTCCACTGGTGAGATCCTGACATTTACAACGAAATCTGGAGCTACCTCCTTCCTCACCGACTGGAGGGTTCTCCTGAGGAGCCTCGCCCGATTCTCCAAGCTTCCGCCAAACTCATCCGTTCTGTGGTTGTCCTCAGGAGCCAGAAACTGTGTGAAAAGGTACCCGTTCGCTCCATGGATCTCCACGCCTCCAAATCCCGCGCTCTCCGCCCGGACTGCCGCTTGGGTGAAGTCGTTAACCACCCTCTCGAGATCCTCTGTTGACGCACGCCTCACGCCATCGGAGGGATCGGCCGAAATCCTCTGCGGGGCCAATGACGCCTTGGCACCCGCGTGGTGGAGCTGGACAATGGAGGTTGTACCACTCAGTTCACGAGCCAGCCGTGTCAAGCCCGGGAGGTGCTTATCCTCGGCTATCCCTAGTTGCCCATCCCAAGCCTTCCCCTCCTCACTTACATACGCTGCACAGGTAGAGAGGAGCCCGAACCCCGTCCTCCTTCGCAACCAGTTAAGCTCGTCGTCGTGGAGTGTCCCGTCCGAGTTGGACTGCGTGTTCGTAAGAGGGGCCAGAGCGCACCTATTCTTAAGTACTTTTCCCGATTTAAGCTCGATGGAGTCGTCAAGTTTCACATGTGCAGCTCACCCGTATTGAATTTATACCATCGCACTGTCCTAAATCCGAGAACACCTGCTAGGGCTTTTATCCTATCTGGTGATCTAGGGTGTGTGATCTACCTCGGTTTCGATCCGGTGTTCAGGGACATCACAGTCCTTCTCAAAGACGGGGTGGGCGGACTGGCCAGGGGACTTCCTCCTATTGGGGTGCACCATCCCTATGCCACCGTGTCAGAGAGGGCTGGAGGCAATGGAGTCAACGTCTTCCGGACACTCAAGTCGTTGGGTGTGGAGTGCGAGCTCGTCATTGCCTGTGATGACAGCTTTGAGAACCTCCTGCGTACAGAGGGATTAGGGGCTGTACGGTTCGCTGACGTCCCGGGCAACACCACTGTCATCCTGTCCTTCAGAGACGGGGAGACCCAG
This sequence comes from Candidatus Heimdallarchaeota archaeon, assembly GCA_027077875.1. Lineage (GTDB taxonomy): Archaea > Asgardarchaeota > Heimdallarchaeia > Heimdallarchaeales > Kariarchaeaceae > S139-21. The sequence continues at coordinate 195 of JALWRB010000233.1, read as the reverse complement.
ATCAACGCTACCGGGATGGAGCTCGGACAGTCACTCTGGACTAGGGACGTCCACTCGTACTGGACTGAGTCATCGATCAACGTCTCGACAAACTGGTGGCTGAATCCGGTTGCCCCAGAGTGGGTGGCTTCACAGATCCTCGGCAGCACAGGGATGTCGTACTCCGAGCTTCTCACACTGCGGGACCCAGTGGAA